>NZ_JBIQNC010000384.1:0-1517 GCF_044462705.1 Xenophilus sp. | reverse complement strand
CGACCGCGAGCTGCTGGCCGGCGTGGCGGCCAACCTGCTGGACAACGCGCTCAAGTACGGCGGCCCCGCCTGCACCGTGCGCGTGGGCACCGAGGACCGGGACGGCTGGGGCCTGCTGACGGTGCAGGACGACGGCCCGGGCGTGCCGGAGGCGGACCGCGCACGCATCGGCACGCGCTTCGTGCGCTTGCGCCCCCAGGTGGGCGGCCACGGCCTGGGCCTGGCCGGCGTGCAGGCGGTGGTGGCGCTGCACGGCGGGCGCGTGCACTACGAGGACGCGCAGCCCGGCCTGCGCGTGCGCGTGGAACTGCCGGCCGCCGGCACCTGAGCACCGGGCGGCGCCCCGCACATTGCCGAACGGCAATGTTCCGGTCATGCACGCCGTCGCGCGCCTTTCCTACGATCGCCTGCGCCCTTTTTTTTTCATCTCCGGGGCGATCCACAGGAGACCAGTCAGTGAACATCAAGAGTCAGCGGGACTTCTTCGCGGGAGTCCTTTTCTGCGCTTTCGGCGTGGCCTTCGCCTGGGGTGCCACGACCTACACGGTCGGCACCGGGGCGCGCATGGGCCCCGGCTACTTCCCGATGATCGTCGGGGTGCTGATCGCCATCATGGGCGTCGCCATCACGCTCAAGGCGCTGGTCGTCGAGACCGAGGACGGCGAACCGGTCGGCAAGATCGCCTGGCGCCCCCTGGTCTTCATCATCGGTGCCAACCTGCTGTTCGGCCTGCTGCTCGGCGGCCTGCCCAGCATCGGCCTGCCGCCGATGGGGCTGATCGTGGCGATCTATGCCCTCACCTTCGTCGCCAGCCTGGCCGGCGAGCGCTTCAACGCCAAGGCCACGGCCATCCTGGCCACCATCCTGGCCGTCGGCAGCTACCTGGCCTTCGTGGTCGCGCTGAAGCTGCAGTTCCCCGTGTGGCCGACCTTCATCGCCTGAACGGCACCGACAACAACCGAGACAGACAGAACCGAGCGGCTTCATGGACCTTCTCAGCAATCTCGCGACCGGCTTCGGCGTCGCGTTCACCTTCCAGAACCTGGCGTACGCCTTCGTCGGCTGCCTGCTGGGCACGCTGATCGGCGTGCTGCCCGGCATCGGCCCGGTGGCCACCATCGCCATGCTGTTGCCGGCCACCTATGCGCTGCCGCCGGTATCGGCGCTGATCATGCTCGCCGGCATCTACTACGGCGCACAGTACGGCGGCTCCACCACCGCCATCCTGGTCAACCTGCCGGGCGAGTCATCGTCGGTGGTGACAGTGATCGACGGTTACCAGATGGCGCGAAGAGGCCGGGCGGGACCAGCGCTGGCAGCCGCCGGCCTGGGCTCCTTCTTCGCCGGCTGCGTGGGCACCATCATCCTGGCCGCCTTCGCGCCGCCGCTGACCGAGCTGGCCTTCAAGTTCGGCCCGGCCGAGTACTTCAGCCTGATGGTGCTGGGCCTCATCGGCGCCGTCGTGCTGGCCTCCGGCTCGCTGCTCAAGGCCATCACGATGATCCTGCTGGGCCTGG
>NZ_JBIQNC010000383.1:0-1522 GCF_044462705.1 Xenophilus sp. | reverse complement strand
CGCGCATGCAGGCGGTGTGGGAGTTCCTGCGCCGGGTGGTGCAGGAGCGGCAGGCACTGCTGACCGGCAGGGCGGGCGGCTGAACGCCCGCTGCGCTACGGGCCGCGGCCAGCGTGGCGAGCGGCGTAGCGCGCCGGCGTTTCGCCGAAGGCGCGCCGGAACATCGCGATGAAGGCGCTGGGCGTGGCGTAGCCCAGCGCGTCGGCCACCACGCCCACCGGGTCGCCCTGCGCCAGCCGTTCCAATGCGTGCATCAGGCCGGCCTGCCGGCGCCACTGCGCGAAGCTCATCCCCAGTTCGGCGCGGCTCAGGCGCGTGAGCGTGCGCGCGGACAAGCCGCCGAAGGCCGCCCATGCGTCGAGGCTGCGCGTGTCGCCCGGCGCGGCGATCACCGCGCGGGCGATGCGCAGCAGGCGCCGATCGGCCGGCAAGGGCAGGTGCGGCGGCTCCTGCGGCGCGCGGCGCAGTTCGTCCAGCAGCACGGACACCGCCCGGCGCTGCGGGGCATCCAGCCGCCGCGCCCAGGTCCACTGCGCCACGCGCCGCACCAGCGCGCCGAGCAGTTCGCTCACTCCCATCACGCAGGCGTGCCCCGGCAGGCTTTGCGCGAACGCCGGTGCGACCAGCACCGTCCATCCGCCGGCCGCGGCGCGCAGGCTGGCGGCATGCCGCTCGCCCGGCGGCACCCAGGCTGCGCGGCCGGGCGGCAGCAGCCAGGCGCCATGCGCGGTCCGCAGATGCACCAGGCCGGCATCCACGCAGAAAAGCTGGCCGCAGCGATGGCGGTGCCAGCCCGTCTCGCGCGTGCCCAGCCGGAAGTCGCCGCCGCGCGCGGCCACCACAGGCGGGCCGTCCGCCCGCTCGGTCCAGGCCTGCAGATGCTGGTTCGGAGACACGCCACGAGCTTGCATGGCCGGATTTCAGCATTCTTCGGCCAGGCCGTGTTGTCAGGCCATCCGCCGGGCATCCGACACTGCCGGCAACAGCACGCCCATCCAGACACTTCCATGACAGATGCCTCCGCCGAATCCGGTGCCGCCGCCCTGGCCGCCGTCAACCACGCCGTCGTCGCCGAAGGCGAAACGCTGCCCGCGGTGCGGCTGAAGGACGGCACGCGCGTGCAGACCGGCACGGTGGCCGCGCTGCTGGACAACGTGCGCCGCTACGACGCCGGCGAGCGGGGCGCCGTCGAGGAGGCGATGGCGCTGGCGGTGCCGACGCTGTTCAAGGTCGGCCTGTTCGACCTGTTCCCACCGCAGGAGTGGATGCGCGGCGGCAGCGCCGGCCGCCGCCTCGTCGGCGCGCTCGCGCAGGCGCACCTCCAAGGCCGCCCCTAGCCGGGCGCGCCGCTACCGGCCCCAGCGCACCAGCGCCATGCCCAGGAACAGCGCGCCGATGCCCAGCACCACGGAGGCCGCCACGTAGCCGCCGGCCAGCGCCGTCTGGCCGCGCTCGTGCAGCAGCGCCGCTTCGAGCGAGAAGGTGGAGAAGGTCGTGAAGCCGCCGAGGATGCCGGTGGTGA
>NZ_JBIQNC010000382.1:0-1534 GCF_044462705.1 Xenophilus sp. | reverse complement strand
CTTGATCAGGATGACGCGCACGTCGCGCGCCATCGCCAGCAGCATCTTGCGGAAGGATTCGGCCTGGCCTTCCTCGCGGGTGTTGAACTGCAGCTTGTCCAGCTTGGTGAGGCCGTCCACCAGTTCGGCCACCGGGGCGCCGAAGCGCTCGACCAGGTCGGGCTTGGTGACGCCGCAGTCCTCCATGGCGTCGTGCAGCAAAGCGGCCATCAGCGCCTGCGCGTCCAGCTTCCATTCCGCGCACTGCGCGGCCACGGCGATGGGGTGGGTGATGTACGGCTCGCCGCTGTTGCGCAACTGGCCCAGGTGGGCTTCGTCGGCGAAGCGGTAGGCCCGGCGCACCTGCTCGACGTCCTCGGCGCCGAGGTAGTCCAGCTTGGCCGTCAGCGCGGCGAAGCTGGCCGCGGCCGCGTTCAGCGCAGCCACGTGCCCCGGGGCGGCGGCTCCGGAGGAGGGCTGGGCCGCGGATTGCGGCTGGACGACGGCGCTCATCGCCCTACTTTAGCGTGGCATTGGCCGTCAAGCCCCCGGGCATAAAAAAAGCACCGCATGCGGTGCTCCTTTGTGTGGCGGCGGGGCGTCAGTCGGTTCAGCCCGGCACCTTCTTGAGCATTTCCAGCCCGACCTTGCCCTCGGCGATCTCGCGCAGGGCGGTGACGGCGGGTTTGTTCTTGCTCTCGATCTTGGGCGCGTGGCCCTGGCTCAGCATGCGGGCGCGGTAGGTGGCGGCCAGCACGAGCTGGAAACGGTTGGGGATTTGCTCCAGGCAGTCTTCGACGGTGATGCGGGCCATGGTGGAAGTCTTTCGGAGGAAAGGGGAAGAAAGCGGGACGCTCTTCAGGAAATGCCCAGCGCGGCGAAGGTGTCGGCGCGGGCGCGGCGCTGGGCGGAATACCGCAGCCGCTGGGCGTGAACGATCGCTTTCAGGTCGAAAAGCGCACGCTCGAACAACTCGTTGATTATAACGAAGTCGAACTGGTCGGCCTGCGCCATCTCCTCGGCGGCATTGCGAAGGCGCATCTCGATGATCTCGGGTGCGTCCTCGCCGCGCCGCTCCAGCCGGGAGCGCAGCTCCTCCCAGCTCGGCGGCAGGATGAACACCAGCACCGCATTGGCGAACACCTTGCGGATCTGCAGCGCGCCCTGGAAGTCGATCTCCAGGATCACGTCGGCGCCCATCGCCACCCGATCCTCCACGGCCTTCTTGGAGGTGCCGTAGCGCTGGCCGTGCACGTGCGCCCACTCGACGAAGCCGTCGGCCGCGATCATGGCGTCGAACTCGGCCGGCGAGACGAAGAAGTACTCGCGCCCGTGCTTTTCCTGGCCGCGCGGCGCACGGGTAGTGTGCGAGACGGAGGGCTGCACCGCCGAGTCGAGTTCCATCAGCGCCTTGACCAGGCTCGACTTGCCGGCGCCGCTGGGCGCCGCGACCACGAAGAGATTGCCGGGATAGTCCATGGTGAGGGTGTTCGTCACTCGATGTTCTGCACCTGCTCGCGCATCTGCTCGATCAGCACCTTCATGTCGACGCCGA
>NZ_JBIQNC010000381.1:0-1576 GCF_044462705.1 Xenophilus sp. | reverse complement strand
CGTGGCGCCGGGCGTCAACGGCACCGATGCGGTCAACGTCAACCAGCTCAACGCCGGCATCGGCACGATCAACCAGAACGTCAACGCCCTGCGCTCCGAACTCGCGGCCACCCGCCAGGACGCCGACGCCGGCACGGCCGGCGCGATGGCGATGGCCGGGATGCCGCAGGCCTACATGCCGGGCAAGGGCATGCTGGCCGCCGGCGTGGGCTACTACGAGGGGCAGAGCGCCATCGCCGTCGGCCTGTCGAAGATCTCGGACAACGGCAAGTGGGTGACCAAGATCACCGGATCGGCCAACTCGCGCGGCAGGGTGGGCGCGGCGGTCGGCGTGGGCTACCAGTGGTAGGCAGGGAGAGGGAGGACACCATGAACATCGCCATGCATGCGATCTGCCTGCCCGTGGCGCTTGCCGCCGCCGGGCTGCTCGCCGGCTGCAGCACGCACCTCAGCCGGGGCATCGACGACCAGGGCCGGGCCGAGGAGGTGGTCTTCCCGGACATCGCCGCCGACGCGACCCTGCCGGAAGGCATCTTCCCCAACCTGGACAACCTGCGGGAGGTGGCGCCGGGGATGACCAAGGACCAACTGTACGCGCTGCTGGGCCGGCCGCACTTCCAGGAAGGGCTGCTCGGCGTGCGCGAGTGGGACTACGTGTTCAACTTCCGCAGCGGCGGCGGCACGACGGTCTGCCAGTACAAGCTGATCTTCGACAAGGCCTACCTGGCGCAGAGCTTCCACTGGAAGCCCGCGCAATGTCGCGCGCTGCTGGCCGGCCCGGCGCTGGTCGAGCCGGTGAAGGCCGCTGGGGCGCCGCGCTTCCGCCTGGCGTCCGACACGCTCTTTCCCTTCGACAGCGCGGTGCTGCAGCCGGAAGGCCGGCGCGAGGTCGCGCGCCTGGCGGCGGAGCTGAAGAAGACCGCCTACGAACGCGTGGAACTCATCGGCCACACGGACCGGCTGGGCGCCGAAGGCTACAACCAGCAACTGTCGCAGCGGCGCGCCGACGCGGTGCGCGCCGCGCTGGCCGAGGCCGGCGTGGCGGCCGAGCGCATCGTGGCACAGGGCCGCGGCGACCGTGAGCCGGAGGTCCAGTGTCACCAGCGCGACCACGCGGTGCTGGTGTCCTGCCTGGCGCCGAACCGGCGCGTCGACGTGCGCGTGCACGCCGCCCGCTGACGGCGCCGCGGCGCGCCGCCCCGGCGGTGCGCATGTCATCTTCATGTAAGCTCGCACGCCATTGCCCCGGCCGGGGCAGGACGAGGAGACTTCCATGCAGATAGGCGTGCCTGCCGGGACGAAGGTGGGCGAAACCCGCATTGCCTTCATCACGCAGGCCACCCGGGTGCCGGCCCTGCGGCCGACACCGTCGGCGAGGCCGGCTGCCACACGGGCGTGGGGTCCGTGCGCCTCGTGAATCTGCCTGGCGCAGCGCAGGCGCTGCGAACGACATCGGCCGCACCGTCGCGGCCGGGCGCCCGCGCGGCACTGTGCCGGCGCCTCTCCGGACATCCCGGACCACGCCCCCTGTGCTGCTGCGCGTGCACGCCGCCGGCACGCGCGCGCGGGGCCTGAG
>NZ_JBIQNC010000380.1:0-1596 GCF_044462705.1 Xenophilus sp. | reverse complement strand
CCATGAACAGCAGCGGGATGAACACCGCCACCAGCGACAGGCTGATCGACAGCACGGTGAAGCCCACCTCGCGCGCGCCGGCCAGCGCCGCCTGCAGCCGGCCCATGCCGTTCTCGATGTGGCGCTGCGTGTTCTCCAGCACCACGATGGCATCGTCCACCACGAAGCCGGTGGCCACCGTCAGCGCCATCAGCGACAGGTTGTTGAGCGAGAAGCCCAAGAGGTGCATCACGCCGAAGGTGCCCAGCAGCGACACCACCGTCGCCACCGCCGGGATGATGGTGGCGCGCGCGCGGCGCAGGAACACGCCGACCACGAACACCACCAGCGCCACCGAGATCATCAGCGTGACCTCGACCTCGCGCAGCGAGGCGCGGATGGAGTTGGTGCGGTCGGAGGCGACCTGCACCTCGATGTCCTGCGGCAGTTGCGCGCGCAGCTCGGGCAGCAGCTCGCGCACGCCGTCCACCGTCTCGATGATGTTGGCGCCCGGCTCCTGCGTGACCAGCACGATCACCGCCGGCCGGCCGTTGAACAGGCCGACCGTGCGCGTGTTCTCCACGCTGTCGGTCACGCTGGCCACGTCCGACAGCTTGACCGGCGCGTTGTTGCGCCAGGCGATCACCAGGTCGCGGTAGTCGGCCGCGCGCAGGCCCGGCGCCGGCGTGTAGACCTGCAGCCGGCGGCCGTGGCCCTCGATCGTGCCCTTGGGCCGGTTGGCGTTGTTGGCCTGGATCGCGGCGCGCACGTCCTCGGTGCTGATGCCCATGCGGTTGAGCGAATAGGGCTCCAGCTCCACCCGCACCGCCGGCAGCGAGCCGCCGCCGATCTCCACGTCGCCCACGCCCTCCACCTGCGACAGGCGCTGGCTCACGATGTTCGACACGGCGTCGTAGATCTGGCCCGGCGTGCGGGTCTTCGACGTCAGCGCCAGGATGATCACCGGCGCCGCCGTCGGGTTGGCCTTGCGGTAGGTCGGGTTGCTGCGCAGCGTGCTGGGCAGGTCGGCGCGGGCGGCGTTGATGGCGGCCTGCACCTCGCGCGCGGCGGCGTCGATGTCGCGGTCCAGGTCGAACTGCAGCGTCACGCGCGTGGAGCCGTTGGAGCTGTTCGACGTCATCTCGTTGACGCCGGGGATGATGCCCAGCCGCCGCTCCAGCGGCGTGGCGACGCTGGAGGCCATGGTCGATGGGCTGGCGCCAGAGAGGCTCGCCGACACCGAGATCACCGGGAAGTCCACCTGCGGCAGCGGCGACACCGGCAGCACGAAGAAGGCCATGATGCCGGCCAGCGCGACGCCGATCGTCAGCAGCACGGTGGCGATCGGCCGCTGGACGAAGATGCGCGAGAGGTTCACGCGCCCGCTCCTCCGATGCCCTGCGCCTCGGCTTCCTCGCGGCGGCGCGCCAGGCGGCGGCCGATGCGGTCGAAGGCCAGGTAGATCACCGGCGTGGTGAAGAGCGTGAGCACCTGCGACACGACCAGCCCACCGAAGATCGCGAGGCCCAGCGGCCGGCGCAGCTCGGCGCCCTCACCCCAGCCGAACATCAGCGGCACGGCGGCGAACAGGGCCGCCAGCGTGGTCATCAGGATCGG
>NZ_JBIQNC010000379.1:0-1598 GCF_044462705.1 Xenophilus sp. | reverse complement strand
CGTCGCCAGCCCGGCGGTGGCGGCGCGGCACTTCGCCCGCGGCGTGGGCGCGCGCAGCCTGGCCGAAGCGCCCAGCCTGCGCTACGACGCCAAGGACGAACTGCAGGCGCGCTGGGCGCGGCGCGTGTGCCGCCGGCCGGTGGCGCTGCCCGAGCACCGCGTGCCCTCCTCGCAGGCCTTCCTGGAGGCAGCGCGCCTGGGCATGGGCTGGGGCCTGCTGCCGCTGCTGCAGGCGGCGCCCGCCCTGGCCGACGGCAGCCTGGTCGAGCTGGTGCCGGACAGCGCGCTGGACGTGCGCCTGTACTGGCAGCACGCGCGCGCCGCCTCGGGGCTGGTCGAGGAATTGACCCGCGCCGTGGCGGCGGCCGCGCGCGAGGCGCTGCACTGAGCGGCAGGCGGCGCCCGCCTCACGCTCATTTCAGGCGCTTCTTGCGCCCGACGCACGGGCACTGGAGCCCTGTTTGACGACCCGAATTCACTGAGCCGAGGCTTACTGAGCCCCCGGCTTCGCACCGACGATCACCGTCACCATCCGCTCCGGCTGCAGCTTGCGCTGGAAGGCGGCCTTGACGTCGGCCGCGGTGACGGCGTTGACGCGCGCCGTCCAGGTGTCGAGGTAGTCCAGCGGCAGGTCGTTCCAGGCGATGTTGGCGATGTTGCCGAGCAGCTTGCGGTTGCTGTCCAGCAGCAGCGGGAAGCCGCCGACGAGGTTGTCCCTGGCGGCCTTCATCTCGTCCTCGGTGGGGCCGTCGGCGACGAACTTCGCCAGCACCTCGCGGGCCACCGCCACCGCCTCGTCGGCCTGGTCGGGACGGGTCTGGAAGCCGATGCGGAAGGCGCCCGCATGCAGGCCCGGCGAGAAGGCGCTGTAGACGCTGTAGGCCAGGCCGCGCTTCTCGCGCACCGCCTCGGTCAGCCGCGAGACGAAGCCGCCGCCGCCCAGGATGTAGTTGCCCACGGTCAGCGCGAAGTGGTCCGCATCGCGCCGCGCGTAGCCCGGCTGGCCGATCAGCACGTGCGCCTGCGCCGAGTCGAAGGGGATGCGCTCGGTGGCGGCGCGCGCCAGCGGCGGCACCTCGGGCACCGGCGGCAGGGCCGGGCAGGCACCCTCGCCCGCCGGCAGGCGCGCCAGCAGGCGGCGGGCGATGTCGTCGGCCTGCGCGCGCGTGACGGCGCCCACCACGGTGAGCTTGGCGCGGCAGGGCAGGATCGCCTCGGCATGGCGCCGCCGCATGTCGTCGGTGGAGATGGCGGCGAGCGTCGCCTCGGTCGCGTCGTCGCCGTAGGGGTGGCCGCCGTAGACGTCGCGCTCGAAGGTGCGCGCGGCGACGGTGCCGGGCTTGGTGTTGGCCTCGCGGATGGCGGCGGACAGCCGCTCGCGCTCGCGCCGCCAGACGTCCTCGGGGAAGGCGGGCTCGCCGATCTCGCGCGCCGCCAGCGCCACCGCCTTGGCCAGCAGCGCCGGATCGGCCAGGCTGCGCAGGGTGAAGCTCATGCGGTCGGCGCCGGCGCCGACGTTGAACTCGGCGCCCAGGTCGGCCCACGCCTCGCCGAGCTGGTTCTGGTCGAGCGCCGGCTCGCTGCCGCGCGCGGCCACG
>NZ_JBIQNC010000378.1:0-1632 GCF_044462705.1 Xenophilus sp. | reverse complement strand
GCCAAGGCGCTGGGCAACGAGCCGCCGAGCATTCCCGATCCGATCGCCCGGCATTCGCCGGTGGGCGTGGTCAAGCTGGTGATGATCCGCGATGGCGAGCAGAGCGCGACCAAGGGTTATGTGCCCGGCTACAGCATCGGCCACGAGATGGGTAATCGCCTGCCGAGCGTACCGGCGCCCGCCGTGCTGCCGGAAACCTCGGCCTACTACCGCCAGGCGATCGATGCGGCGTTGACGCAGCAGGACCTCGAGCGCGCCCTGCGCCTGGCCGACGAGGCGGCGCGCGTCGGTGATACCGGCGCCAAGGCCTATCTGCTGGAGCGCATCCAGATCAAGTGATCTCGCACCGGGGCGGCGTGGACGCCCCGACTCGACGCAGGACGCAACCATGAGAACCCTGACCAAGGCCTTGAGCCTGCTGACCTTTCTGGGCGCCCCCGCATCGGCGTTGGAGCGCGACACGCTGACCGTCTGGATCACCCCGGACAAGGGCTACCAGGCGGTCGGCGAGATCGGCCGGGATTTCACCCGCGCCACCGGCATGGCGGTCCAGGTGGCCACCCCGGAGGATCTCGCCGCCCTGTACGACCGCCAGGCCACCACCAGCCAGGGCCCGGATATCGTCATCTTCGCCCACGACCGCTTCGGCTCGTGGATCAATGACGGCCTGCTCGCGCCGGTCAACCCCAGCCCGGCGGCACTGGCGCGGGCCCCGGCCTTTGCCTGGGAGGCGCTGACCGTCGGCACGCAGCGCTACGGCTACCCGCTGGCGACCGAAGCGGTCGGCCTGATCTACAACCGCGACCTGGTAGCCGAGCCACCACGCAGCCTGGCGGAGCTGGCGGCGCTCGACCGCCGCCTGCGCGCCGAGGGCAAGCGCGCCATCGAATGGGACTACCGCAACCTCTATTTCTCCTGGCCGATCATTGCCGGCAGCGGCGGCTACAGCCTGCGCAAGACCGAGGGCCGCTACGACCTCACCGACATCGGCATCGACACGCCGGGCGCCATCGAAGGCATGGAATCGATCAAGCGCCTGCTCGACGACGGGCTGCTCGATCCCGCCGCGACCTACCAGAGCATGATGGAAGGCTTCAAGGCCGGGCGCACGGCCATGATCATCAACGGCCCCTGGGCCTGGAACGAGGTGCGTCAGGCCGGGATTCGCTTCGCCGTCGGCAACATTCCCACCGCGGACCCGGCGCGCCCGGGCAGGCCCTTCGTCGGCGTGCTCGCCGCGGCGATCAACAGCAACAGCCCGAACAAGGCTGCGGCCGGTCGCTTCATCGAGGACTACCTGACCAGCGCCGAGGGCCTGGCGCGAATCAATGCGCAGAAGCCGCTGGGGGCGGTGGCCAACCTGGCCTTGATGGAAACCTTGCGTCACGACCCGCTGATCGCCCACACCTATGCCGCGGCCGAGGCCGGTGAAATCATGCCGGACATCCCGGAGATGAAGCGCTTCTGGGCGCTGTTCACCCCGCGCCTGGAGCCGATGCTCAGCGGGCGCAAGCCGATAGCGCCGACCCTCGCCTACATCGCCGCGCGCCTGACCAAGGGCGCGCAGATGCAGTCCTGGCGCCGTCGGCACTATCCGCTGAGCCTGCAAGCGACCGAACAGCCCTGACGCAC
>NZ_JBIQNC010000377.1:0-1688 GCF_044462705.1 Xenophilus sp. | reverse complement strand
GCGCGCGGGCGCCTTGCATCCAGCCCCTTTGCGAAGCAACGCGATCCCCTTCCATGGCGTTCACAGGCCCTATGCACTGACGCCGCCCTCGGGGGCGTCCGCCGTGCTGGGGCGCACGAGCATGACGGGTACCGGCGCGGTGCGCGCGACCTGCTCGGCGTCGCTGCCCAGCATCCAGCGGTGCATGCCCCGGCGGCCGTGCGTGCCCAGGACGATGACGTCGGCGCCGATCTCGGCGGCCTGCTGCACGATGAGCTCCGAGGCGCGCCGGCCCTCGCTCTCCAGCAGCAGCGTGTCGGTGGCGACACCCGCCTTCTCCATCTCCTGCCGGGCCTCGTCCAGCAGCGCCTGGCCGGCCTGCAGGAAGCGGGGCCGGACCTCGTCGATGTAGACCTGCGGCCGTTCGAAGCCGTTGCTGTGCCGCAGTTCGTCGATGACGTGCAGCAGGGTGACGCGGGCGCCGCTCAGGCGCGCCAGCGTCTGCGCATGCGCCAGGGCGAGGCGGGAGGTGGCGCTGCCGTCGAGCGGCACGAGCAGGCGTGAGTACATGGCGTTTCTCCTTGCAGGGTCGGTGTCCGTCGAAGATGTCAGGCCATCTGCGCGATGGTCCTGCGAAAGCGCCGCAGCGACAGCGCGAACAGCACGGCGCCGATCAGCAGCAGCGCCGCGAACTGCGGCCACACCACGTCCAGGCCGGCGCCGCGGAACAGGATCGCCTGCCCGAGCTGGACGAAGTGCGTGGTCGGCGCCGCCAGCATGAGGTCCTGCACCGGCCCGGGCATGCTCTCGCGCGGCGTGCTCCCGCCCGAGAGCATCTGCAGCGGCATGATGGTCAGCATCATCAGCATGCCGAACTGCGGCATGTTGCGCGCCACCGTCGCCATGAAGATGCCCATGGACGTGGTCGCGAACAGGCACAGCGCCGCGCCGGCGAAGAACAGCGGCAGCGAGCCGGCCACCGGTACGTGCAGCAGACCGCGCACGACGAGGGCGATCGACACCCAGGCCGCCAGCAGCACCACCGCGCCCATGGACCAGACCTTGGCGAGCATGATCTGCGCCGGCGTGACGGGCATGACCAGGAGGTGCTCCACCGTGCCGTGCTCGCGCTCGCGGATCAGGGCCGCGCCGGTGAGGATGATGGACAGCATGGCGATGTAGTTGATGACCTGCACCAGGCTGCCGAACCACGAGGGCTCCAGCGCCGGGTTGAAGCGCGCGCGCAGGGCCAGGTCGACCGGCGGCACGGCGCTGGCGCGGTGGCGCTGCGCGAAATCGCCGACCTCGCCCATGACGATCTGCTGCAGGTAGCCGCTGCCGACGAAGGCCTGGCTCATGCGCGTGGCGTCCACGTTGAGCTGGATCTGCGGCGAGCGGCCGGCCAGCAAGTCGCGCTGGAAGTGGCGCGGGATCACCATCACGAAGGTGTAGAGGCCCTGGTCCATGCCGGGGTCCATCTGCGGCCAGTCGATCAGGTGCGGCGCGGCGAACTGCGGCGGGTACAGCGCCGAGGCGATGCGCTGCGACAGCGGCGAGCGGTCCTCGTCGACGATGGCGATGGGCGCGTTGTGCAGCGTCTCGGGCATGGCCGTGGCGGCCGTGTAGACGCCCACGGTGAACACGTAGGCGATGAGCACCAGCATCGTCGGGTCGCGCCACAGGCTCCACAGCTCCTTGATGCCGAGGCG
>NZ_JBIQNC010000376.1:0-1725 GCF_044462705.1 Xenophilus sp. | reverse complement strand
CGCCAACCCGCATGAACACTGGCGCATTTGCTTATCCGAATAAAGCGCGAACCAAAAAATCGTTGGAATTCATAAGGGCCGCTTCTACAGTCCCGTCCTTCGCCATGAACATCGATCTCGCACACGTCAACGCCGAACTCGGCCGCAATGCACAAGGCCTCGTGGACTGGGCCTTCGGCCTGGGCCGCACCGCCATCGTCACCACCAACTTCCGGCCCTTCGAGGCCGTGATCCTGCACATGGTCACGCGCGCCCGGCCTGACGTGCCGGTGGTCTGGATGGACAACGGCTACAACACCGAGGCCACCTACCGCTTCGCCGACGAAGTGACGAAGCTGCTCAAGCTCAACCTGCACATCTACCTGCCGCGCCGCTCGCGCGCGCACCGCGAGGCGGTGGACGGGCCGACGCCCGCGCTCGACGATCCGCGCCACGCCGCCTTCACCGAGGAAGTCAAGCTCGAGCCCTTCGCGCGCGCCCTGCGCGAGACGGCGCCGCAGGTCTGGTTCACCGCGCTGCGCGCCACCGACACCGCCGTGCGCGCGCAGATGGACCCGGTGAGCATCAATCCCGACGGCCTGGTCAAGGTCGCGCCGCTGCTGCACTGGACCTCCAAGGACCTGTACGCCTATTGCCAGGAACACGGCCTGCCCAACAACTTCGACTACGTGGACCCCACCAAGGGCGAGGACAACCGCGAATGCGGCCTGCACCTGGCGCACTGACCGCCGCCCGCCCCTTCGATCGCTTCCCAGCCCCCGCGCCCGACCCCATGAACGCCCGCACCGAACCCGATCTGCTGCTGCCCGAAAGCCGCCTCGCGGCGGCCGCCCTGCGCCTGTCCGACGCCCACCTCGACGCCCTGGAGGAAGAGACCATCTTCATCCTGCGCGAGGTGGCGGCCGCCTTCGAGCGCCCTGCGCTGCTGTTCTCCGGCGGCAAGGACTCGCTGGTGATGCTCAAGTGCGCGGAGAAGGCCTTCGGCGCCGGCCGGCTGCCCTACCCGCTGCTGATGATCGACACCGGGCACAACTTCCCGGAGGTGACCGACTTCCGCGACCGGCGCGCGCAGGAACTGGGCGCCCACCTGATCGTGCGCAGCGTCGAGGACTCCATGCGGCGCGGCACCGTGCGCCTGGCACACCCCGGCGAGTCGCGCAATGCGCACCAGTCGGTCACGCTGCTGGAAGCGATCGAGGAGTTCCGCTTCGACGCGCTGATCGGCGGCGCCCGCCGCGACGAGGAAAAGGCCCGCGCCAAGGAGCGCATCTTTTCCCACCGCGACGCCTTCGGCCAATGGCAGCCCAAGGACCAGCGCCCCGAGCTGTGGACGCTGTTCAACACGCGCCTGGCGCCGGGCGAGCACTTCCGCGTGTTCCCGATCAGCAACTGGACCGAGCTGGACGTGTGGCAGTACATCGAGCGCGAGCACATCGCCCTGCCCTCGATCTACTACACCCACAAGCGCGAGGTGGTCGAGCGCCGCGGCCTGCTGGTGCCGGTGACCGGGTTGACGCCGCCCAGGGACGGCGAGACCGTGCAGGTGCGCGACGTGCGCTTCCGCACCGTCGGCGACATCACCTGCACCTGCCCGGTGGCCAGCCTCGCCGCGGACGCGGCCGACGTGGTGGCCGAGACGCTGGCTGTCGAGGTCA
Source organism: Xenophilus sp. (assembly GCF_044462705.1). NCBI lineage: Bacteria > Pseudomonadati > Pseudomonadota > Betaproteobacteria > Burkholderiales > Comamonadaceae > Xenophilus > Xenophilus sp. Next base: position 70 of record NZ_JBIQNC010000376.1, on the reverse strand, counting down.
GCGAGCGCGGCGCCACCCGCATGGACGACAAGACCTCCGACGCTTCGATGGAGAAGCGCAAGAAGGACGG
>NZ_JBIQNC010000375.1:0-1778 GCF_044462705.1 Xenophilus sp. | reverse complement strand
CTGTCGGTCGAGGTGATGCTGCTGCTGTTCGGCACGCTGACGCTGTGGCTGGGCCTGCTGCGCATCGCCGAGCGGGCCGGGCTGGTGGCGGCGCTGGCGCGGCTGCTGGGGCCGCTGTTCGCGCGGCTGATGCCGGGCGTGCCGCGCGGGCATCCGGCGCTGGGGCTCATCACCATGAACTTCGCGGCCAACGCGCTGGGGCTGGACAACGCGGCCACGCCGATCGGCCTGAAGGCGATGCGCGAGCTGCAGTCGCTGAACCCGAGGCCGGAGGAGGCGACGAACGCGCAGATCCTGTTCCTGGTGCTCAACGCCTCCTCGCTCACGCTGCTGCCGGTGAGCATCTTCATGTACCGCGCGCAGCAGGGCGCGGCCGACCCGACGCTGGTGTTCCTGCCGATCCTGATCGCCACCTCGGTCTCGACGCTGGTGGCGCTGCTGGCGGTGGCGGCGGTGCAGCGCCTGAAGCTGTGGGACCCGGTGGTGCTCGCCTGGCTGCTGCCGGCGGCCGGGGCGCTGGGGGCCTTCATGTGGCTGCTGGCCTCGCTGTCGGCGGCGGCGCTGGCGGCGCTGTCGTCGCTGCTGGGCAGCCTGGTGCTGTTCTCCATCGTCATCGCCTTCCTGGTGGCCGGCGCGATCCGCCGCGTGCCGGTGTACGAGGCCTTCGTCGAGGGCGCCAAGGAGGGCTTCGACGTGGCGAAGAACCTGCTGCCCTACCTGGTGGCGATGCTGTGCGCCATCGGCGTGCTGCGCGCCTCGGGCGCGCTGGACGCGGCGCTGGGCGGCATCCGCTGGCTGGTCGGCCTCACGGGCTGGGACGCGCGCTTCGTCGATGCGCTGCCCACCGCGCTGGTCAAGCCCTTCTCGGGCAGCGCGGCGCGGGCGATGCTGATCGAGACCATGAACAGCCACGGCGTGGACAGCTTCCCGGCGCTGGCCGCCGCGACCATCCAGGGCAGCACCGAGACCACCTTCTACGTGCTGGCCGTGTACTTCGGCGCGGTGGGCATCCAGCGCGCGCGGCATGCGGTGGGCTGCGCCCTGCTGGCGGAGTTCGCGGGGGTGGTGGCGGCCATCGCGGTCAGCTACGCCTTCTTCGGCTGAGTCCGGGGCGGCGGCAGGGCGAAGGCCCATCGGTCAGAATGGCAGGCGCCTTCCCGCTTTCTCCGTGACCCTTCCCTCCCAAGCCCAGCCGCCCACCTTCTCCCCGGACGAGTTCCGCGCCGCGCTGGGCATGTTCGCCACGGGCGTGACCATCGTGACGGCGCGCACCGCCAACGGCCGGCGCGTAGGGCTGACGGCCAACTCCTTCAATTCGGTGTCGCTCACGCCGCCGCTGGTGCTGTGGAGCCTGGCGCGCGCGGCCGGCTCGATGCCGCACCTGTCCACCGGCTCGCACTACGCCATCAACATCCTCGCGGCCGAGCAGAAGGCGCTGGCCGAGCGCTTCGCCACCCGCGACGTGGACCGCTGGGAGGGCGTGGCCTGGCACGAGGGCCTGGGCGGCGCGCCGGTGCTCGAGGGCTGCGTGGCCAGCTTCGAGTGCTTCAACCGCAGCCGCTACGAAGAGGGCGACCACGTCATCTTCGTCGGCGAGGTGGAGCGCTGCACCCATCGCCCGGGCGTGCCGCCCCTGCTGTTCCACGGCGGCCGCTTCTATACCGAACATCCACTCTGAGGGCCGCGGAGCAGGCCATGCGGGAACACGCGCGGAACCGGCTTTGCCGGGCCGCTGCGTGTGCCCCCTTGCAGGGGGTTGCCGGAGCGGAACGAAGTCC
>NZ_JBIQNC010000374.1:0-1793 GCF_044462705.1 Xenophilus sp. | reverse complement strand
GAGGGCGTCGGCCAGGGCCTGGCGGCATCGCGCCTCGTCGCCGAGCTGCTCGAACAGCAGCAGCGCCAGGCGGGCCAGCAAGAGCGACTCGCGCTCGGCGCCGGCCTCGCTGACGGCGCGGGCGCATTCGGCGTACAGGCGGTCGCGTGCTTCGGGGGCGAGGGCGGCGGTCATGCGGTCTCCTTGACTTTGACGGTGTGCGCCGAGGCGCGTTGCAGCGCAGCGTCGATCTGCGCCGCCGTGGGTGCACGCCAGCGAGCGGCCACATGGCCGTCCGGGCGCAGCAGGTAGACGGCGCCGCCCGGCTCCGCGCCCAGGGCGCGCAGCACCCCGGCATCGGCCTGCGCATCGGCGTTTGCATCCGCACCGCCGCCGATGCGCACCACCCGCAGCGCCGGCGGCAGGCCCGCCTCGGGCAGGCCCGCCTCGCCCAGCACCAGCAGCGTGAAGCACGGCCCGATCCAGTCCGTCAGGTGGCCCTGGCGCAGCGGCTGGTCGGCCATCACCTCGCCGGGCACCGGGCCCGCGGGCAGATCGTCGCCGGGGCTGGACAGGGGCGAGTCCTCGTAGCACACCGCCTGCGTCTGCCGCGGGTTGACCAGCTGTGCGATGCCGCGGTGCTTCTCCGCCAGCGACAGCGCCGCCTCGCGCAGCAGGTCGAAGCCGCGCGAGGGCGGCGACATGAACTCCGTGCTGCGCATCGCGTTCTCGGCGTTGACGTGGAAGGCGGCGATGCGCTCTGCGGAGTAGCTGTCCAGCAGCGACGCATCGGACTCGCCCTTGGCCACCGCGGCCAGCTTCCAGGCCAGGTTGTCGGCGTCGTCGAAGCCGGAGTTCAGCCCGCGCACGCCGAAGATCGGCATGGCGTGCGCCGCGTTGCCGGCGAACAGGATGCGCCCGTGCCGGTAGTCGGCCAGCGTCATCGCGCCGGCGCGGTACACCGAGGTCCACACCGGCTTCCAGGGCAGGTGGCCCTCGCCGATGGCGTCCAGGTGGCGCTGCACGAATGCGCGCACCGCCTCGGGCGTGAGCGCCTGCTCGGTGCTCTGGCCGGGGCGAAGCTGGTAGTCGATGCGCCAGATGTCGTCCGGCTGGGGGTGCATCAGCACGGTGGAGCCGGGGTTCCAGGGCGGGTCGAACCAGGCGCGGCGCTCGGTGCGGTGGCGGCTGGGCAACTCGATGTCGATGATCACGTAGCGGCCCTCGTAGGCCGCGCCCTCCAGGGCCAGGCCGAGCGCCTTGCGCACGAAGCTCTGGCCGCCGTCGCAGGCGGCCAGCCAGCCGCAGCGCAGGGTGTAGGCGCCCAGCGCGTTGCGCGCCTGCAGCGTCACGCCGTGGCCGTCCTGCGAGAAGCCGCTCAGCTCGGTGCCCCAGCGGATGTCGATCAGGCCCGGCTGCGCGGCGTTGCGCCGCTCGATCTCGTCCAGCAGGTACTGCTCGATGTAGTACTGCTCCAGGTTGATCATCGGCGGCAGCTTCTGGCCCGGGTGCGTGGGCATCTCGAAGCGGAACACCTCGGTGGTCTTGTAGAAGCTGGTGCCGGAAGTCCAGGGCAGGCCCTTGGCCAGGAAGGCAGGCAGCGCACCCAGGCGCTCCACGATCTCCAGGCTGCGGCGCGAGATGCAGATCGCGCGGCTGCCCACGCACACCGTGTCGTCGGCCTCCAGGATCACGCTGGGCACGCCGTGGTTGGCCAGGCCCAGCGCCAGCGCCATGCCCACCGGGCCGCCGCCGGCGATCGCCACTGCGTGGCGCTGCGTCTCCGTGCCGTCCTGCAGCGCGGGCAGGCGCGG
>NZ_JBIQNC010000373.1:0-1812 GCF_044462705.1 Xenophilus sp. | reverse complement strand
GGGGGTCGTCCCAGTGGAAGGCGGCTTTGGTGGTGGCCATGTGGAGTCTCCGTGGAAGGTGGAATGCGGGGGAATGGGCGGCATGGTACGTCCGGCACGGGGGCCCGGCAAACGAGAATTCGGCACCCAGATATGCGACATTCGCACATCTCGGACGCCTCTCCCTGCTGCCGGTAAGGGAGCACCGCGCCGATCCAACCATGCAGCCGGGGCATACCATGCGACGCAAGATCCCTTCCACCCAGGCGCTGGCCTGCTTCGAGGCGGCGGCACGCCACGAGAGCTACACGCGCGCCGCCGAGGAACTGGCGCTGACGCAGAGCGCCGTCTCGCGCCAGGTCGGCGCGCTGGAGGCGTTCATGGGGATGGCGCTGTTCCGCCGCACGCGCCACGGCGTGCAGCTCACCGCCGCGGGCGCCGACTACGCACGCCAGATCCGCCGCCAGCTCGACGCGATGGAGCGCGACACACTGGACGCGATGGCGCGCCAGGGCACGGGCGGCGCGCTGCAACTGGCGGCGGTGCCGACCTTCGCCACGCGCTGGCTGATCCCGCGCCTGCCCGGCTTCGCGCGGCTGCATGCCGACGTCACCATCCACATCGAGACGCGCACGCGGCCCTTCCTCTTCGCCGACACGCCCTTCGACGCCGCGCTGTGGGCCGGCACGCCGCAGCAGGCGGCGCACTGGGCCGGCACCCGCTCCACCGTGCTGATGCACGAGGACGTGGTGCCGGTGTGCAGCCCGCAGCTCATCGCGCCGCGCCGGCAGGTCGGCGCGCAGGCGGTGGCGAAGCTGCCGCTACTGCAGCAGAGCACCCGGCCCGACGGCTGGGCCCCGTGGTTCGAGGCGCAGGGCGTGGCCGCGCCCCGCGCGCGCAGCGGGCCGCGCTACGAGCTGTTCTCCATGCTCGCCGCGGCGGCCGCGAACGGCCTGGGCGTGGCGCTGATGCCGGCGATGCTGATCGAGACGGAGCTGGCGCGCGGCGAGCTGATCGTCGCCTGCCCCCGGCCGCTGCGCGGCGAACGCAGCTACTTCCTGGTCAGCCCCGCCGTGCAGGACGAACGCCCCGCCCTGGCGCTGTGGCGCGACTGGCTGCTCGGGCAGGCGCAGGCCTGGCTGCAGGCGCATCCGGCCGCGCCGGACGCCGCCGGCGGCACCCGGAATGCGAAATATGTGTCGTAAGCGCCATGGATTGTTATTGCATTGTTTCCTGCGTGCATTCAGCCCTACCTCGCCGGCGCGCGTAAGGCGAAGATTGCGGGTTGTCCGCGCGGCCGCGCGGTGCCCGCGTCCCGCGCCATGGCCTCCGAATCCCCCACGCCTTCTCCTGCTGCTGCCAGCCCCCGCCGCCTGCGGCGCTTCCGCGTCGACGTGGGCACCATCATCACGGCCGTGGTGCTGGCGCAGTCGCTGCTGCTCGTGGGGCTGGGCTACTGGGGCGCCCAGCGGCTGGTAACGGCCATCGGCGAATCGGCCCACCGGGCCGACCACCTGCGCATCGAGGACAAGGTCAACGCCTTCCTGGCCAAGGCCACCTCGGTGGTGCAGGCGATGGCGGCCGCGCCCAGCCTGCGCCCGGCCGGCGAGGGCGCGGTGCCCACGGCCGAGCTGCTGTGGGTGCTGCTGCAGCAGTCGCCCGAGCTGGACAGCCTGTACGTGGCCAACGACCTGGGCCGCATGCTGATGGTGCAGCGCTACCCCGACCCGGCGGTGCGCCACATCGTGCGCGAGAACGGCACGACCGTCGAGACCTGGGAGTTCAAGCCGAGGCCGCCCGAGGACGGCACCGGCGGCGACGTGCAGCAGCGCT
>NZ_JBIQNC010000372.1:0-1854 GCF_044462705.1 Xenophilus sp. | reverse complement strand
CGTGCGGTACGTGCTGGAGCGAGAATGAGTCCACCCCCGTTTCTCCCGGACTTCGCAGGTCTCATCCGAGCAGCCGCCAGAGGCGGCAGCTCTTCCGGCCGTCCAAGCCTGCGCAGGCAGGCTTGGAGCCGCGGCCCTCAGCCCCTCAAGGGGGTGCACCCGGCGGCCCGGCAAAGCCGGCTCCGCGGGTGCACTGGCATGGCCTGCTCCACGGCTCTTCGGTTCTGTTTCGTTGCATGCAATGCCGGTGATACGCAACGCCCTGGGCCACTGAGATGAACACCATCGGCGAACGCCGGCGCCTGCTGCTGTTCGCCGTGGCCGGCGCGATCGGCTTCGTGGTCGATGCCGGCGTGCTGTACGCGCTGGCGTCCTGGCTGGGCTGGTACGCGGCGCGGGTGCTCTCCTTCCTCGCGGCGGCCAGCGTCACCTGGCTCTTCAACCGCCGCTACACCTTCGCCGCGGCGCGTCCGCCGTCGCTGTGGCGCGAGTACCTGGCCTACCTGGGCGCCATGCTGGGTGGCGCGGCGGTCAACTACGCCATCTACGCGCTGACGCTGCACCTGGCGCAGGGGCCCTGGGCCGCGCTGCTGGGCGTGGCACTGGGCAGCCTGGGCGGCATGGCCGTCAACTATCTCTCGGCGCGGCACCTGGTGTTCCGGCCGCGCGGCCCGCGCTGATCGACAGCGCCGGCCGATGCCGCTAGGGTCGGGGCATGTCTGCCGCGCCGCCACCTTCTTCTTCTCCCTCCTTGCCGCCCTTCGTCCGCAAGCTGCTCACCCCCCTGCGGCCGCTGGCGCCGCTGTGGCGCGCGGCCACGCTATGGCAGGAGGCCGACGGCCTGCGCATGAGCGCGGCGATGTCCTTCTACGGCATCCTGAGCCTGGCGCCCCTGCTGGTGCTGATCGTCGCCATCCTGGGCTGGTGGCTGGACCGCGCGTTCGTCGAGACGCGCCTGGTCAGCGAGATCGCCGGGGTGGTGGGCCAGCGCGGCGCGCAGGCGGTGCAGCAGGCGATCACCAGCGCGCAGCAGCCGCGCGAAGGGATCATCGCCTCGGCGCTGGCCTTCGTCCTGCTCATCTCCGGCGCCACCGGCGTGTTCGCCGAACTGCAGTCCGCCTTCGAGCGGCTGTGGCGCCAGGGCGGCCCGCCGGCGCCCAAGGCGCCGTGGTGGCACACCGCCTCGCTGCGGCTGCGCGGGCTGGGCTACATCCTGGTGTTCGGCCTGCTGCTGCTGATGTCGCTGGCGGCCAGCACGGCGATCAACTTCATCGCCGACTGGGCCGGCCAGTGGCTGTCGCTCAAGCCGCTGCTGCGCGCCATCAACGAGCTGATCTCCTTCGCCTTCTGCACGGGCCTGTTCGCCGGCCTGATGCGGCTGAGCAGCGGCCCCAAGCCGCGCCTGCGCTACATGCTGGCGGGCGGCGCGGTGGGCGCGGTGCTGTTCACGCTGGGCAAGCAGGCGCTGGCGATCTACCTCTCGACGGCAGCCGTCGTCTCGGCCTACGGCGCGGCCGGCTCGCTGGTGGTGATCCTGATGTGGATCTACTTCACGGCCGCGATCCTGCTGTTCTCGGCCAGTTGCGCGCGGGCGCTGCACGAGGAGGCGGCGGCGCGCTGAGCCGATTGGGTCGCGGCCGCGGTCGTGATCCGTGATCCGGCCCCTCACACCCGTTCGATAACCCTCACCGTTCACGCTGAGCCTGTCGAAGCGCCGCGCCCCGGCTTCGACAAGCTCAGCCCGAACGGGTGGGGGGGATCGACCTCATCCGGTCGCTTTCCCCTTTGATGCACCCCAGCGGTTCCACGCGCCGTGGCCGGGGGCCTGGGGCGCGGGCGATTTGTGGGGCGGCG
>NZ_JBIQNC010000371.1:0-1956 GCF_044462705.1 Xenophilus sp. | reverse complement strand
CGCCGACCTTCGCCTCGAACGAGAGGCCGCGCAGGATATGGCTGCCGCCGTAGTATTGATGGAGTGTGTCGACTTGCAGCATAAGCTTTCTCCAATAAAGAGCTGGAAGCTTTAAGCCGGAAGCTGGAAGCCAAAGCGACTCGGAGTAGCTCTTGCTTCCAGCTTCTAGCTTCTAGCTTGCGCATCAGCGCCCCAGATACACCTCGATCACCCGCTCGTCCGCCTGCACCTGTTGCAGCGAACCCTCGGCCAGCACCTGGCCCTGGTGCAGCACGGTGACGTGGTCGGCGATGGTCTCGACGAAGCCCATGTCGTGCTCGACCACCATCAGCGAATGCTTGCGCGCCAGCGACTTGAACAGCTCGGCGGTGAATTCGGTCTCGGCATCGGTCATGCCGGCCACCGGCTCGTCGAGCAGCAAGAGCTGCGGCGACTGCATCAGCAGCATGCCGATCTCGAGGAACTGCTTCTGCCCGTGGGACAGCAGCCCGGCCGGGCGATGACGCGACTGGCCGAGGCGGATGGTCTCCAGCACTTCGTCGATGCGGTCCTTCTGCTCGCCGGATAGCCTGGCCCTGAGGCTCGCCCACACCGACTTGTCGGTCTTCTGCGCCAGCTCCAGGTTCTCGAACACCGAAAGCGCCTCGAACACCGTGGGCTTCTGGAACTTGCGGCCGATGCCGGCCTGGGCGATGTCCACCTCGCTCATGCGCGTCAGGTCCAGGGTTTCGCCGAAGTACGCACTGCCGCTGGTGGGACGCGTCTTGCCGGTGATGACGTCCATCATGGTGGTCTTGCCGGCGCCGTTGGGGCCGATGATGCAGCGCAGCTCGCCGACGCCGATGTACAGGCTGAGGTCTGTCAGCGCCTTGAAGCCGTCGAAGCTGACGTTGATGTCTTCCAGGCTGAGGATGGTGCCGTGGCGTACGTCCAGGCCCTTCTCGGCGACCCGGCCGAGGCCGATGGCATCGCGGGTCAGGCCGCCCCCGGTGGGGTCGAAGCCGTCGATGACGGCGCTGCAGGGTACGGTTTTCATTCTTCGCCCCTCCGCTTGATGAGGCCGATGACGCCCTTGGGCAGGTACAGGGTGACGACGATGAACAGCGCACCGAGGGCGAACAGCCAGTATTCGGGGAAGGCCACGGTGAACCAGCTCTTCATGCCGTTGACGAGGCCGGCCCCGAGCAGCGGGCCGATCAGCGTGCCGCGCCCGCCGAGGGCGACCCACACGGCGGCCTCGATGGATTGCGTCGGTGCCATCTCGCTGGGGTTGATGATCCCCACCTGCGGCACATAGAGCGCACCGGCGAGGCCGCAGAGCACCGCGGACAGCGTCCAGATGAACAGCTTGTAGCCGCGCGGGTCGTAGCCGCAGAACATCAGGCGATTCTCGGCATCACGCAGTGCGGTGAGCACCCGGCCGAACTTGCTGCGTGCCAGGCGGAAGCCCAGGTACAGGCTGCCGACCAGGAGCGCCACGGTGGCGAGGAACAGCGTGGCACGGGTCGCCGGCGCCGAGATCGAGAAGCCGAGGATGGTCTTGAAATCGGTGAAGCCGTTGTTGCCGCCGAAGCCGGTCTCGTTGCGGAAGAACAGGAGCATGCCGGCGAAGGTCAGCGCCTGGGTCATGATCGAGAAGTACACGCCCTTGATCCGCGAGCGGAAGGCGAAGAAGCCGAAGACGAAGGCCAGCACGCCGGGCACCAGCATCACCAGGCACATCGCCCAGAGGAAGCTCGAGGTGCCGTACCAGTACCAGGGCAGCTCGTTCCAGGCGAGAAAGCTCATGAACGCCGGCAGGCCATCCCCCGCGCTCTGGCGCATCAGGTACATGCCCATGGCGTAGCCGCCGAGGGCGAAGAACAGGCCGTGGCCGAGGGACAATAGCCCGGCGTAACCCCAGACCAGATCCAGCGCCAGGGCGACGATGGCGTAGCAGAGGATCTTGCCCACCAG
>NZ_JBIQNC010000370.1:0-1961 GCF_044462705.1 Xenophilus sp. | reverse complement strand
TGGCTTCCTTGGGCGCCCACGCCCCGAAGTCCGAGCACCGAGGCCATGTTGACGATGCGACCGCGCCCATCGCGCAGCAACGGCCCGGCGGCGCGGCAGCACAGCCAGGTGCCGGTCAGGTTGGTGGCGATGATGGGGGCCCATTCGGCTTCCTCGGCATCGCTGCCGAAGGGCGCGCCGCCCGCCAGCGCCGCGTTGTTGACCAGCACGTCCAGGTGCCCGTGCCGCTCGCCCAGCATGTCGAAGAGACGGCGCACCTGCGCGGCGTCGCTCACGTCGCAGGCGAGGAACTCGATGCCGTCCTGCGCGGGCAGGGCCGTGCGCGAGGTGCCCACGACAGTGTGGCCCTGCCGCGCCAGCGTGGCGGCAATGGCACGGCCGATGCCGCGGCTTGCGCCTGTGACCAGGGCCACGGGGGCTTGATCTGCCATCCGATTGTCTCCGTCGTTCTTGTCGTTCCGGCCGTGCCGAGCGCACTCCGGATCGAGGGATTAAGTTAGTATACGTCCTAAGTTTTTAGAGAACAGCCACAAGGAGACAGCCCGTGGAAACGCTGCTGCAGCGTCTGAGAACCGAACTCGGCCCCCAAGCGGTCCTCACCGGCGAAGCCGTGCGCGAGCGGCCGGTGTCGCGCCTGATCCAGAGCGGCTGCGAGGCCGGCGCGTTGGTGCGTCCGGCCTCGACCGAGGAGGTCGCGCTGGTGCTGCGGCTGTGCCACGAGGCAGGCCAGCCGGTGGTGCCGCGTGCCGGCATGACGGGCCTGGTCGGCGGCACGCTGGCGGGGCCGGGCGAGATCGCGCTGTCGCTCGAACGCATGAACCGCATCGAGGAGATCGATCCGGTGTCCCAGACCATGACCGTGCAGGCGGGGACGCCCCTGCAGACGATCCAGGAGGCCGCCGACGCGCAGGGCCTGCTGTTCCCGCTCGACCTGGGCGCCCGCGGCTCGGCGACCATCGGCGGGAACATCGCCACCAACGCGGGCGGCAACAAGGTGCTGCGCTACGGCATGACGCGCGAGATGGTGCTGGGCCTGGAGGCGGTGCTGCCGGACGGGCAGGTGGTGTCGTCGATGTTCAAGGTGCTCAAGAACAACACCGGCCTGGACCTGAAGCAGCTGTTCATCGGCACGGAAGGCACGCTGGGCGTGGTGACGCGCGCGATCCTGCGGCTGCAGCCACGTCCGCGCACGCGGCAGACCGTGCTGGCGGCGTTTGCCGACTTCGACTCGGTCACCACGGTGCTCGAGCGCATGCGGGCCGGCTCGGGCGGCAGCCTCAGTTCGTACGAGATCATGTGGCGGGACTACTACCTGCTGCTCACGGCGCCGGGCCGGCGTCCGGCGCCGCTGTCGCAGGAGCACCCCTTCTATGCCCTCATCGAATGCGAGGGCTCGGACGAGGCCGCCGACGAGGCGCGTTTCCAGGCCGTGCTGGAGCCGTGCCTGGAAGAGGGCCTGATCGTCGACGCGGTGGTGGCGCAATCGGGAGCCGAGCGCACCGACCTCTGGCGCATCCGCGACGACGTGCACTACCTCAAGACGCTGGACCCGCTGTTCGTCTATGACGTGAGCCTGCCCCTGCCGGCGATGGAGGGCTACGTCGACGAACTGCGCCGCACCCTGGAGCGGCGCTGGGGCTCGGCCACGGTGATCTCCTACGGCCACCTGGGGGACGGCAACCTGCACATCGCCGTGTCCTGCGGCGACAGGAGCGCCAAGGCCGAGGTCGAGCGCATCGTCTACGAGCCGCTGAAGGCCTTCCGCGGATCGGTGTCGGCGGAGCATGGCATCGGCCTGGACAAGAAGGCCTATCTGGGATTCACGCGCACGGAGCAGGAGATCGCGCTGATGCGCGCTGTGAAACAGGCCATCGACCCGGCCAACATTCTCAATCCCGGCAAGATCGTCTGAGCAACCGTCTTGCTCGTCAAGCGCAATGCATAGTCGAATCCCACATCGA
>NZ_JBIQNC010000369.1:0-1982 GCF_044462705.1 Xenophilus sp. | reverse complement strand
CGGCACCGCCGTGGAGGCGAACTGCTCGCACACGTGCAGGAACTTCGCCTTGGGCGTGCCGCACACGCTCTCCACCTTCTCGGGCGTGTAGCTGGCGTAGTGCTTCTTCAGGAGCTGGTAGACGCAGCGCGGGTGCTGCAGCGTCGGGTCGGTCTTGACGAAGCCGTCATCGCCCAGCTCGTAGTCCCAGCTCGTCTTGTCGTAGAGGCGCTTTTCCTCGTTGTAGCCCGAGAAGTAGCCCTCCTCGAAGCTGAAGTCCTCGCGCACGATGAAGGTGAAGTCGGTGTACGCCTTCACGTACTCGTGGTGGATCTTGTCGTTGGAGATCAGGTAATTGATGATCCCGCCGAGGAAGGCGATGTCGCTGCCCGAGCGGATCGGCGCGTAGAAGTCGGCCACCGACGCCGAGCGGTTGAAGCGCGGGTCGACCACCATGAAGTGCGCCTTGTTGTGCGCCTTCGCCTCCGTCACCCACTTGAAGCCGCACGGGTGCGCCTCGGCGGCATTGCCGCCCATGACCAGGATCACGTCTGCGTTGCGGATGTCGACCCAATGGTTCGTCATCGCTCCACGGCCGAACGTCGGGGCAAGACCTGCCACCGTCGGGCCGTGTCAGACACGCGCCTGGTTGTCGAATGCGAGCAGGCCCCAGGAACGGGCGACCTTGTGGGTGATGTAGCCGGCTTCGTTGCTGGAGGCCGAGGCGGCCAGCATGCCGGTGGAGATCCAGCGGTTGACCTTCTTGCCGTCGTCCGTGGCCTCGATGAAGTTGGCGTCGCGGTCGGCCTTGAGCAGCTTGGCGATGCGGTCCAGCGCCTCGGGCCAGGACATGCGCTTCCACTCGTTGGAGCCGGGCGCGCGGTACTCGGGGTACATGAGCCGGTTCGGGCTGTGGACGATGTCCATCAGGCTCGCGCCCTTGGGACACAGCGTCCCACGGTTGACCGGGTGGTCCGGGTCGCCCTCCACGTGGATGAGCGAGGAGCGCACGTTCTTGGCGCCGTCGCCCAGCGAGTACATCAGGAGGCCGCAGCCGACCGAGCAGTAGGTGCAGGTCTGGCGCGTCACGGTGGCGGCAGCGAGCTTGTACTGCCGGACCTCTGCCAGCGCGGTGGCCGGCGAGAAGCCCATCAGTGCCAGACTCGAGCCCGCCAGGGTGGAGCCAGTCACTTTCATGAACTGGCGGCGGGAGAGTTGCATCGTGGTTGCCTTTATCTTTTATAAGTAGTGCGAGCCATTCTAGGGACGCACCCCAATAGTGCAATACCGGCCCGATGCCCTTTGCAAACGGCTCGCTGCACTGCACCATGACGCCATGTCCGCTCCATCGCTGATGCCCTTCCGCCCCCGCCTGCTCGACGTCCTGCGCGACTACGACCGGGACCGCTTCGCCAGGGACGTGGGCGCCGGTCTCACGGTGGGCATCGTGGCGCTGCCGCTGGCGATGGCGTTCGCCATCGCCTCGGGCCTGAAGCCCGAGGCCGGCATCTGGACGGCCATCATCGCGGGCTTCATCATCTCTGCGCTGGGCGGCTCGGCGGTGCAGATCGGCGGACCGGCAGGCGCCTTCATCGTCATCGTCTACGGCATCGTGGACCGCTACGGCGTGGCCAATCTGCTGATCGCCACCGCCGGCGCCGGCGTGATCCTGTTCGTGGCCGGGCTGACCGGGCTGGGGCGGCTGGTACGCTACGTGCCGCTGTCCATCGTGGTGGGCTTCACCAACGGCATCGCGGTGCTGATCCTGCTGTCGCAGCTGCGGGACGTGCTGGGCCTGGCGGTGCCGCACATGCCGGCGGACTTCTTCTCGCAGATCGGCACGCTGTGGCGCCACGCCGCCACCTTCAACCCCTACGCCTTCGGGTTGGCGCTGGCCTGCGTGCTCGGCCTGTTCGCCTGGCCCAACGTGGCCAGCGGCGGCTCGCGCATCGGCATGGCGCTGCACCGCGTGGCCGGGCTGGCCCGCGCGACGCGCGCCTTCC
>NZ_JBIQNC010000368.1:0-2124 GCF_044462705.1 Xenophilus sp. | reverse complement strand
TGCACGTCGCACAAGGCGAATCAGGGGGTAAGTACGGTGCACCACAGCACCGGAAACGAAACCGCGACAGCGGGTTTGAGGGGGTCAGCGGCAGCGGTCGCGGCTGTCAGGCGCCATGAAAAACTGCCCCCCTGGCGCCATTGAGAACTGACCCCCTTTCACAGCGAAGGAGGTCATGGATGGAAGAGGAGATCGAGCAAGCTCTGTCGGTCGAAACGGGCCGAAGGGGCGAGACGATGCTGGCGCCGCAGGAGGTGCACAAGATGCTGGCGCTGCAGGCGCTAGGCTGGGGCGCCAAGCGCATCAGCCGGGAGTTGGGGTGCAGCCGCAACACGGTGCGCGAGTACCTGCGCCGCGGTGGTTGGCGGCCGATGGAAGTGGGCGGGCGAAGCGGCGCCCTGGCGCCGCATGGTGAGTGGCTGGCCGAGCGATTGCGCCGCCACCGCGGCAACGCCGACGTCGTGCGCCAGGACCTGGCGCGTGAGCTGGGCATCGAGGTGAGCCTGCGCACGGTGCAGCGGGCCGTCGCGCCGCTGCGCCGCGAGCTGCGCGCCGAGGCGCTGGCGACGGTGCGTTATGAGACCGCGCCGGGCCAGCAGTTGCAGATCGACTTCGGAAGCACCAGCGTCATGGTGGATGGGCAGCCGCAACGGGTGCACCTGTTCGTCGCCACGCTGGGCTACAGCCGCCGCTGCTACGTGGCGGTGTTCCTGCACGAGCGCCAGTCGGCGTGGCTGCAGGGCCTGGAAGGTGCGTTGCGGCACTTCGGCGGCGTGACGCACGAACTGCTCGTGGACAACGCCCGGGCCCTCGTGGACGTGCACGACGCGCGAACGCGCGAGGTGAGGTTCAACGACCGCTTCCACGCGTTCTGCCGCTACTGGGGCGTGACACCGCGCGCCTGCGCGCCGTACCGGGCCCGAACGAAGGGCAAGGACGAGCGCGGGGTGGGCTACGTCAAGCGCAACGCGATCGCCGGCCATTGCTTCGACAGCATCGAGGCGCTGCAGGCGCACCTGACACGCTGGATGCGCGAGATCGCCGACACGCGCGTGCACGGCACGACGGGCGAGACGCCGCTGGCGCGCTTCGAGCGTGTGGAGGCCGCGGCCTTGAAGCCGTTGCCCGCCAAGGCGCCGTTCCTGCAGGTGCGCGAACTCACGCGGCGCGTGCACACCGACGCGTGCATCGAGTTGGACACCAACCGCTACAGCGTGCCATGGCGACTCATCGGCGAGAGCGTCACGGTGATCGTTGCCGAACGGCAGGTGCGGATCCTGTACGCCGGCCAGCAGGTGGCCTGCCATGCGCAAAGCCCGCTGCGGCGCACCAGCGTGATCGAGCGCGCTCACCTGGTGGGCATCGTCGGCGCACAGTTCACCGGCGTCACGTGGTTGCCGCGCATGCCGGCGCCGACACCGGCCGTGGCGCCGGAGCTGCTGCGTCCGCTGGAGCAGTACGAGGCGGCGCTCGGAGGTGGCTGGTGATGGCCGCGCCGAAGAAGGCCAAGCCGCTGGAGGTGGCCGGCGATCTGGAGCCGATGCTCACAAGGCTGAAGCTCACGGCCATCCGCGACCAGCTCGACACGCTGCTGGACCAGGCCGGCCGCGCGGAGCTGAACCTGCGCGAGGCGCTTGCGATGCTGTGCGCGGCCGAGGTGGCGCGCAAGGACGAGCGGCGCATCCAGATGGGCATGTCGATCGCCAAGTTCCCGTACGTGCGCACGCTGGAGGGCTTCGAGTACGACGCGCAGCCATCGGTGGATCCCAAGCAGATCCGCGAGCTGGCGACCTCGCGCTGGGTGGCCAACGGCGACAGCGTGCTGCTGCTGGGGCCGCCGGGCGTGGGCAAGACGCACTTGGCGGTGGCGCTGGGGCGCGAGGCCATCGTGCGTGGTTACAGCACGCTGTTCGTGCCGGCCACCGCTCTGGTGACGCAGCTGGCGCGTGCGCATGCCGAGGGGCGGCTGGAGGAGAAGTTGCTGCACTTCGCCAAGCCGAAGCTGTTGGTCGTGGACGAGCTGGGCTACCTGCCATTCGAGGCCAACGCCGCACACTTGTTCTTCCAGTTGGTCAGCCGCCGCTATGAGCGCGGCTCGATGCTGGTGACCAGCAACCGCTCGGT
>NZ_JBIQNC010000367.1:0-2129 GCF_044462705.1 Xenophilus sp. | reverse complement strand
GCCACCTGGAACGTCAACTCCCTCACCGCCCGCCTGCAGCACGTGCTGGACTGGCTCATCGCCAACCCGGTGGATGTGCTGTGCCTGCAGGAACTGAAGATGAGCGACGACAAGTTCCCGCTGGAGGTGCTGCAGTCCGCCGGCTACCACGCCGCCGTGTTCGGGCAGAAAACCTACAACGGCGTCGCCATCCTCAGCCTCTCGCCGGTGCGCGACGTGGCGAAGAACATCGGCGGCTTCACCGACGAGCATTCGCGCGTCATCAGCGCCACGGTGGACACGGCCGCCGGCCCGCTGCGCGTGGTCAACGGCTACTTCGTCAACGGCCAGGCGCCGGGCACCGAGAAGTTCGAATACAAGATGAGCTGGCTGCGCGCCCTGCGCGACTGGCTGCGCGAGGAGATGGCGGCCCACCCCGAGCTGGTGCTGCTGGGCGACTTCAACATCGCGCCGGAAGACCGCGACAGCTTCGACCCGGTCGGCCTGGCCGAGACCATCCACCACACCAGCGAGGAGCGCGCGCACTTCAAGGCGCTGCTCGGCCTGGGCCTGGTGGACAGCTTCCGCCTCTTCGATCAGCCCGAGAAGAGCTTCTCGTGGTGGGACTACCGCATGCTCGGCTACCAGAAGAACCGCGGCCTGCGCATCGACCACATCCTGGTGAGCGAGCCGCTGGTGCCGCGCGTGCGCGGCTGCGCCATCGACCGTGTGCCGCGCAAGTGGGACAAGCCCAGCGACCATGCGCCGGTGGTGCTCGACCTCGAGGTGGCCGCCTGATGGGCGCGTCGTCGGCACCGCGTGCCGCCGTCCTGGCGGGGGCAGCCGCCCTCCTCCTGGCCGGATGCCAGGGGCTGCCCTGGATGAAGAAGGACGAGCCGCCGGCCGCGGCCGCCACGCCCGCGCCGAGCGACGACCTGCGGCCCGGCGACGGGGTCAAGGGCGTGCGCCTGATCACCGCGCAGACGCCGGCCGTCAGGGCCTGGCGCAAGGTCGCGGCGCAACACATCTACAAGGCCTATCCCAAGCGCATCTACAAGGGCAAGATCCCGCCGCTGGTGTATGCCGTGGTGGTGGTCGAGACCGACGTCGACGCCAGCGGCAAGGTGACCAACGTCACCTTCAGCCGCACGCCCAGCCACGCGCCGGAAGTGCCGCCCAAGATCGCCGCGCTGATCCGCGCGACCTCGCCCTTTCCCAGCCCGGGCAAGCTGGGCGCCCACACCTACGTCGACACCTGGCTGTGGGACAAGAGCGGCAACTTCCAGATCGACACGCTCACACTCGGCCAGCGCAGCCGGTAGCGATCAGCGGCCCGCGTCGCCGTCGCGGTCGAGATCCAGTTCCGCGATCTTGCGCGTGATCGTGTTGCGGCCGATGCCCAGCTTCTGTGCCGCCTCGATGCGGCGCCCGCGGGTGAAGTGCAGCGCGGTGAGGATCAGGCGCGACTCGAAGCGGCGCACGAGCACGTCCCACACGTCGTGGCGCCCCTCCGCCAGCAGGGCCTGCGCCTCGCGCTCCAGCAGGTCTTCCCAGCCGGCCTGCGCGACGGGCGCGGCCTGAAGCGGCGCCAGTGCGACCGGCACCGCAACGACGGCGGCAGGCTCGACGGCCTCGGGAACATGAGGCGGCGCGGCGGGGGCCGCAGGAAATTCCGTCGCCGCCCTCGTCGTCACTTCCGGCGGCAGGTCCTTGGGTTCGATCACCTGCGCCGGCGCCATCACCGTGAGCCAGTGGCAGATGTTCTCCAGTTGCCGCACGTTGCCGGGGAAGCCGAAGGCCGCCAGTTGCGCCAGCGCCGCGTCGGAGATGCGCTTGGGCTCGACGCCGAGTTGCCTGGCGCTTTGCTGCAGGAAGTGGCGCGCCAGCGCGGGCACGTCCTCCTTGCGCTCGCGCAGCGCCGGCAGGCGCAGGCGGATGACGTTGAGGCGGTGGAACAGGTCTTCGCGGAAGGCGCCCTGCTTGACGCGCTGCTCCAGGTCCTGGTGGGTCGCCGCGATCACGCGCACGTTGGCCTTCACGGCGTTGTGCCCGCCCACGCGGTAGAAGTGCCCGTCGCTGAGCACGCGCAGCAGGCGCGTCTGCAGGTCGAAGGGCATGTCGCCGATCTCGTCGAGGAACAGCGTGCCGCC
>NZ_JBIQNC010000366.1:0-2130 GCF_044462705.1 Xenophilus sp. | reverse complement strand
TGTAGTGGAAGAAGCAGCGGCGCAGGAAGGCGTCGGGCAGCTCCTTCTCGTTGTTGGAGGTGATGAACACCACCGGCCGGTGCTTCGCCTTGACCAGCTCGCGCGTCTCGTAGCAGTAGAACTCCATGCGGTCGAGCTCGCGCAGCAGGTCGTTCGGGAATTCGATGTCGGCCTTGTCGATCTCGTCGATCAGCAGCGCCACCGGCTCGTCGGCGGTGAAGGCCTGCCACAGCACGCCCTTGACGATGTAGTTGTGGATGTCCTTGACGCGCTCGTCACCCAGTTGCGAGTCGCGCAGGCGGCTCACCGCGTCGTACTCGTACAAGCCCTGCTGCGCCTTGGTGGTGGACTTGATGTGCCACTGCAGCAGCGGCAGCCCCAGCGCCGAGGCGACCTCCTCGGCCAGCATCGTCTTGCCGGTGCCGGGCTCGCCCTTGACCAGCAGCGGACGCTTGAGCGTGATGGAGGCGTTGACTGCCAGCATCAGGTCCTGCGTGGCGACGTAGTTCTGCGAGCCTTGGAATTTCATGGGAAGGACGGAAAGGGGAAAGGAGGGGAAAGCGGCACCCGGGGCCGAGGTGTCCGCGCCCGGTGCGGCGGAGTGTGGCCCGGGACCCACCGCTTATACTCAGCCGTTGACCCCAAGACTCGCATCCTCGGTGGATTGTGCGCGGAAAATGAACAAGCTGTTGACCACGATGATTAGCCTCGCCGGCCTCGCTGTCGCTTGTGCGACGGCCCCGGCCCTGGCCCAGAATGTGACGCCCAATGCCGAGGCGGGCGGCAGTAAGGTGCAGATGTGCGTGGGCTGTCACGGCATCGTCGGCTACCAGGCCAGCTTCCCCGAGATCCACAAGGTGCCGATGATCGCGGGCCAGAGCGCGTCGTACATCACCGCCGCGCTCAACGCCTACAAGGGCGGCGACCGCAAGCACCCGACGATGCGCGCCATCGCCGACTCGCTGAGCGAGCAGGACATCGCCGACGTGGCGGCCTACTACAGCACCCTGGGCCTGGCCGAGGGCGACGCTCCGCCCGAAGCGGCGGCCAGGCAGCCCAGCGAGAAGGTGCAGGCCCTGATCGCGCGCAACGCCGACAACAACTGCACCAAGTGCCACGGCGCCAACTTCAACACGCCCAACGACGGCACCGTGCCCAAGCTGGCCGGCCAGCACGCCGACTATCTCTTCGTGGCGCTGAAGTCGTACCGCGCGAACCACGTCTACCTGGGCCGCTCCAACGCGGTGATGGGCGGGCAGGTCAAGCCCTTCAGCAACGCCGAGCTGAAGGAACTGGCGAACTACATCAGTTCGCTGCCGGGTGAACTCAAGACGGTGCCCGAGTCGCGCATCCACCACGCCAAGTGACGCTGCGGCGGCGGCCGCAGCAGCGGGCCGCCTTCGCCGCGTGAATCCACGACATGCCTGCCGGCACCCCCGGCAGGCATGTCTGCTTTCAGGCCACGAATTCCTCGGTGTCGACCTCCTGCGTGGCCTGCGGCGCGTAGCGCGGGCCGGTGACGGTGTGCTGGTTGATCAACTCGCCGGCGCGGCGCACGACGTCCGGCGGGAGCGCGACGCCGGCCGCACCCAGGTCTTCCTGCAGGTGGTCCAGGCGCGTGGTGCCGGGGATGGGCACGATGTCGTCGCCCTGGTGCAGCAGCCAGGCCAGCGCGAGCTGCGCCGGCGTGCAGCCCGCCTCGCGCGCCAGCGCCTCGAAGGGCGGCAGCAGCTGCAGGTTGCGCGCGTAGTTCCCGGGCGCGAAGCGCGGCATCGGCCGGCGGATGTCCTTGGCGTCCAGGCTGTCCACGTCGGTGAGCGTGCCCGTCAGGAAGGCGCGCGCCAGCGGGCTGAAGGCGACCAGGGCGGCGCCGATTTCGCGGCAGGCGGCCAGCACCGCGATCTCCGGGTTGCGCGTCCACAGCGAGTACTCGGTCTGCACGGCCGTGATGGGATGCACCGCGTGCGCCTTGCGCAGGGTGGCGGCCGAGACTTCCGAGAGGCCGATGGCGCGCACCTTGCCCTGCTCGACCAGGCGCGACAGTTCGCCCACCGAGTCCTCGATGGGCACCTGCTTGTCCCAGCGGTGCAGGTAGTACAGGTCGATCACGTCGGTGCGCAGGCGGCGCAG
>NZ_JBIQNC010000365.1:0-2199 GCF_044462705.1 Xenophilus sp. | reverse complement strand
GATGCGCGCGGCTTCGCCACCCTGTGGCTGGACCGCGCCGACAAGAACAACGCCTTCAACGGCGCGATGATCAGGGAGCTGATCCAGGCCCTCGACCAGGTCAAGGACCGGCCCGAGCTGCGCTTCCTCATCCTGCGCGGCCGCGGCCGGCACTTCTCCGCCGGCGCCGACCTGGCCTGGATGCGCGAGGCCGCCGAGCTGGACTACGACGCCAACCTGGCGGACGCCCACGAACTGGGCGAGCTGATGTACAACCTCTACCACCTGCCCCTGCCGACCCTGGCCGTGGTACAGGGCGCCGCCTTCGGCGGCGCGGTGGGCCTGGCCGCCTGCTGCGACATCGCCATCGGTGCCGAGGACGCGCTGTTCTCGCTGTCCGAGGTGCGCATCGGCCTGGCTCCGGCGGTGATCAGTCCGTTCGTGGTCCAGGCCATCGGCGAGCGCGCCGCGCGCCGCTATGCCCTGTCGGCCGAACGCTTCGACGGCTTGCGCGCCCGCGAGCTGGGCCTGCTCGCCGAAACCTACCCGGCCGCCGAGCTGGACGCCGCCGTCGAGCAATGGATCGCCAACCTGCAGTTGAACAGCCCGCAGGCGATGAAGGCGACCAAGGACCTGCTCGAGGAAGTCGGCAGCGGGACCCTCGGCCCGGACCTGCGTCGCTACACCGAAAGCGCCATCGCCCGCCTGCGCGTCAGCCAGGAAGGCCAGGAAGGCCTGCGCGCCTTCCTCGAGAAACGCAGCCCCGCCTGGCAGGAGAAGCAAGCATGAGCCGACACATCGACACCCTGCTGGTAGCCAACCGCGGCGAGATCGCCTGCCGGGTGATGCGCACCGCCAAGGTCCTGGGCCTGACCACCGTGGCCGTGCACAGCGCCATCGACGCCGAAGCACGCCACGCCCGCGAGGCCGACATCCGCGTCGACCTCGGTGGCGCCAAGCCGGCCGACAGCTACCTGCTGGTCGACAAGCTGATCGAAGCGGCCAAGGCCAGCGGCGCCCAGGCCATCCACCCCGGCTATGGCTTCCTCTCCGAGAATGCCGGTTTCGCCCGCGCCTGTGATGCGGCCGGGCTGATCTTCCTCGGCCCGCCGGCCAGCGCCATCGACGCCATGGGCAGCAAGTCGGCGGCCAAGGCGCTGATGGAAACCGCTGGCGTGCCGCTGGTGCCCGGCTACCACGGCGAGTCCCAGGACTACGAGACCTTCCGCGCCGCCGCCGAGGTGATCGGCTACCCGGTACTGCTCAAGGCTGCCGCCGGTGGCGGCGGCAAGGGCATGAAGGTGGTCGAGCGCGAGAGCGAGCTGGGCGAGGCACTGGCCTCCGCGCAGCGCGAGGCCCAGGCTGCCTTCGGCGACGCGCGCATGCTGGTCGAGAAGTACGTGCTCAAGCCGCGCCACGTGGAGATCCAGGTGTTCGCCGACGGGCACGGCAACTGCCTGTACCTCAACGAGCGCGACTGCTCGATCCAGCGCCGCCACCAGAAGGTGGTCGAGGAGGCCCCGGCCCCCGGCCTGTCGGCGGAGCTGCGCCGCGCCATGGGCGAGGCGGCGGTCAAGGCGGCCAAGGCCATCGGCTACGTCGGCGCCGGCACCGTGGAATTCCTCCTCGATGCGCGCGGCGAATTCTTCTTCATGGAGATGAACACCCGCCTGCAGGTCGAGCACCCGGTCACCGAGGCGATCACCGGCCTCGACCTGGTCGCCTGGCAGATCCGCGTCGCCCGCGGCGAGCCGCTGCCGATCAGCCAGGACGAGGTGCCGCTGAACGGCCACGCCATCGAGGTGCGCCTGTATGCCGAGGATCCGGACAACGATTTCCTCCCCGCCACCGGCACTCTCGATCTCTACCGTGAAGCCGCGGATGGCCCGGGCCGGCGCGTCGACAGCGGCGTGGCCGAAGGCGACACCGTGTCGCCGTTCTACGACCCGATGCTCGGCAAGCTGATCGCCTGGGGCGAGAACCGCGAGCAGGCCCGCCAGCGCCTCTTGGCCATGCTCGCCGAGACCGCCGTCGGCGGGGTGAAGACCAACCTGGCCTTCTTGCGTCGCGTGCTGGCTCATCCGGCCTTCGCCAACGCCGAGCTGGACACCGGCTTCATCGCCCGCCACCAGGGCGAGTTGCTGCCGCCGCAGGGCGAGCTGCCGGAGTCGTTCTGGCAACTGGCCGCCAGCGCCTTCGTGCAAGGCGAGGCCGAGCGCG
>NZ_JBIQNC010000364.1:0-2210 GCF_044462705.1 Xenophilus sp. | reverse complement strand
CCCAGAGGCCGCTCGGGCTACCCGAGCCGGTCCGAGGCTTAAAGATACAAGGCTGGCGGCGCGGTCATTCCACGGGCGCGCAGGGTCGGGGACGAATGGCTCCGCAGGCGGGATTCATCCGGGTTTTCTCCACATCTGATCGAGCGGCCGGGGCACCCCCGGCCCGAAGGCGACAGCCATGCAATTTCATCTGAACGGATTCAAGCCGGGCGACCCGCGGGTCGCCGAAGCCTCGGCACAGGCACTGCCGCATACGGACGCGGTGCCCGCGCAGGTGGACGTGCTGATCGTGGGCTGCGGCCCGGCGGGCCTGACGCTGGCCGCGCAGCTGGCCGCCTTCCCCGACATCGCCACCTGCATCGTCGAGGCCAAGGAAGGCCCGCTGCAACTGGGCCAGGCCGACGGCATCGCCTGCCGCACCATGGAGATGTTCGAGGCCTTCGGCTTCGCCGACCACGTGCTCCGGGAGGCGTGCTGGATCAACGAGGTGACCTTCTGGAAGCCCGACGAGGCGCAGCCGGCGCGCATCGTGCGCCACGGCCGCGTGCAGGACACCGAGGACGGCCTGTCGGAATTCCCCCACGTGGTGCTCAACCAGGCCCGCGTGCACGACTTCTACCTGGAGTGCATGCGCAACGCGCCTGCCCGGCTGGAGCCCTACTACGCGCGCAGCGTGGTGGACGTGTCGGTCGACCCCGCTGCCGCGGACCATCCCGTCACGGTGCGCCTGGCGCGCACGGATGCGGCCCATGCAGGCCAGGAGGAAACGATTCGGGCGCGCTACGTCGTCGGCTGCGACGGCGCGCGCAGCACGGTGCGCCGCAGCATCGGCCGCCAGCTGGCGGGCGACTCGGCCAACCAGGCCTGGGGCGTGATGGACGTCCTGGCCGTGACCGACTTTCCCGACATCCGCTTCAAGTCGGCGGTGCAGTCCGAACACGGCAACCTGCTGGTCATCCCGCGCGAGGGCGGCTACCTGGTGCGCCTGTACGTGGAGATGGACAAGCTCGGCGAGGACGAACGGGTGGCCCACCGCGGCATCACGCTGGAGCGGCTCGTCGATGCGGCCCGGCGCATCCTGCACCCCTACACGCTGGAGGTGAAGGACGTGCCCTGGTGGTCGGTCTACGAGATCGGCCAGCGCATCTGCGACAAGTACGACGACGTGCCGGCGCAGGAGATGGATTGGCGGCTGCCGCGCGTGTTCATCGCCGGCGATGCGTGCCACACGCACAGCCCCAAGGCCGGCCAGGGCATGAACTTCTCGATGCAGGACAGCTTCAACCTCGGCTGGAAGCTCGCCGCGGTGCTGCGCGGGCAGTGCGCGCCGCAGCTGCTGCACACCTATTCCAGCGAGCGCCAGGTGGTGGCCCGGCAACTGATCGACTTCGACCGCGAGTGGGCCAGGATGTTCAGCGACCGGCCCAGGTCCGGCGCCGGGGAGGCGTCGGAAGGCGTCGACCCGAAGGCGTTCCAACGCTACTTCCAGCAGCACGGGCGCTTCACGGCGGGCGTGGGAACGCACTACGGCCCGTCCATCGTCCGCGGGCCCGACGCGCACCAGCACCTGGCTGCCGGCTTCGTGATCGGCACCCGCTTTCACTCGGCGCCGGTGGTGCGGATCACGGACGCCCGCCCGCTGCACCTGGGGCACGTGGCCCGCGCCGACGGGCGCTGGCGGCTGTATGCCTTCGCGGGCCGGAACGATCCTGCTGACGGGCAGGCCGGCGTGCGGGGCCTGTGCGGCTTTCTCGAGGGCTCGGCCGATTCGCCGGTGCGCCGATACACCCGGGATGACCAGGATATCGACGCGGTGTTCGATCTGCGGGCGGTCTTCCAGCAGCGCCACGACGAACTGGCGATCGAGTCCATGCCGGCATTGCTCAGGCCGCGCAAGGGGTGCCACGGGCTGGTCGACTACGAGAAGGTCTTCTGCACAGACCGCAGGAGCGGCCAGGACGTCTTCGCGCTGCGTGGCATCGACCGGGAGCGCGGTGCGCTGGTGGTGGTCCGCCCCGACCAGTATGTCGCTCACGTGCTGCCGCTGGACGCGCATGCTGCTCTGGCGGAGTTCTTCGGTAGATTCATGCGATGAGGCGTTGACGGCGGATCCGGCGGAACAGTCCGTGAGACAGTCGTCAATAAATGTGTCTTGGTGACGGCCGCCGATAGAATCGCGCGCCGTGATGACCTATCGCTTTTCCATCCCG
>NZ_JBIQNC010000363.1:0-2252 GCF_044462705.1 Xenophilus sp. | reverse complement strand
GGCCGTGGAGATGCTCACGTCCTGCGGGCTGGTGATGCTCAGGTCGCCGCCCACGCTGGCCGTGACCTTCTCGCCCGTGACCACCGCGCCGTGCATCGTCGTGTCGCCGCCGCTGGCGATGCTCACCGACTGCGCGCCGGTGACGGTGGTGTTGTAGTGCGCCACGGCCAGGCCCGTGCCGCCACCGCTGCTCTTGCCGGCGCCGCCCTGGAAGACCAGCCCCGTCTGGCTGCCCACGCTCAGGGCCGCGCCGGCGCTCATCTGGCTGGACTGGCTGGACGAGATGCTGTTCGAGCTGCCCACGGCCGAGGCCAGTGTCACGTCGTTGTCCGCTGTCAGGCTCACGTTCTCGCCCTCGATGGCCGAGCCCACCACCGAGATGTTGCTGCCCGCGCCCGCCCCCGTGGCGGTGATGCTCACGTTGCCGGCCGCGGAGATGGTCGAGCCCACCGGCACGCTCTGCACCTGGGCCGACTGGCTGTGCGAATGCCCCTTGCTCTGCGTGACGCCGATGCTGGCGCTGCCGAAGCCGCCCGAGGAGATGGCCTGCCCGATCGTCACGGCCGTCGAGGCGGCCGCCAGGGCCTGCGCGCGGCTGTCGTTGGTGCGCTGCGAGGCTTCGGCCAGCGCCTGCACGCTCTTGACGGTGTTGACGATGCCCAGGTTGGCCGTGCCGCCGAAGGTGGCGTGGCTCTCGCGTGACAGGTTGACCGTCAACTGCGTATCGTCCGCCGACTGGATCACCACGTTCTTGGCGCGGATGCCGATGTTGCCCGCTTTGCCGTCGGCGCCGATGCCCAGCGCGAGCACGTCGCTGGCGGTCTGGGTGTAGGTCGCGCCGGATGACAGCGCCACGTTGCCGTCCAGGCTGACGATCTGGCTGCCCACCTGGTGCACCGGCGACGAGGCGGTCTGGCTCATGCCGCTGGCCACGCCGAAGGCCGGCATGCCCGCGCTGTTGGTCTTGCCCGAGGCGTGGACGACCGAGCCCTGGCCCTGGACGTGGGCCTCCTGCGCGCTCTGCACCGTGAGGTTGTTGCCGGCGGCGACGCTCACGTCGTGGTCGGCAATGATCTGCGAGCCGGCGATGGTGGTGTCGCGCCCGCTCTTGATGTCCACGCTGGCGCCGGTCAGCAGGCTGCCGGTGACGGTCACGTCCTGCGTCATGGCGTTGTCGCGCACGCCCTTGTTGGTGAGCAGCGTGCCGGCCACCGGCTCGGGGATGCTGGTCTCGATGGTGACCATGACCCCTGGCACCGACATGGCGCGGGCCAGGCCGGTGGGCGTGCGCTGGGTCGCCGTGGACATGGAGGTCGAGCTGCTGTTGGTCGCCACGCCGATGTTGACGTCGCGGCCGGCGTCCAGGCCCAGCTTGTCCTGCGCCGAGACATAGCTGCCGGAGATGCCGATGTCACGGTCGGCGTCGAGCGTGACGTTCTTGCCGGTGAAGCTGCTGCCGATGGCGTTGTCGGAATGCGCCTGCGCATCCACGGTCGTGTCCTTGCGGCGCAAGGCGTTGCTCGAGCTCCAATGGGCCGAATAGCTGAAGTTCGTCCGCTCCCGCCCCGCTTCGATGCGGATGTCCCGCCCCGCGTCCACGTTCAGGTCGCCTTCGGCCGCCACGCCGGCAGCCCGCGCATTGACGTCGCGGCCCGCATCCAAGCGGACGCTGCCGCCGCCCGAGACGGCGGTGCCCACCTCCGTGCTGTGGATGAAGCTGCCGCTCATGTTGGAGCCGAAGGCCACCGACGCCTCGGTGGTGGTGACAGTGCCGAGGTTGACGTCGTTGCCGGCCTTGATGGCGGTGGCGCCGCTGCCGGCGTTGACGACCTGCGCGCCGATCAGGTTGGCGTCGCGCCCCGCATCGACGGACAGCGCGCCGCCGGGGCCGCTCACGTACAGGCCCGCCACGCGGTCGATGCCCACGTTGCCCAGGGCGCCTGCGCCGGTGGTGGTGCGCACGTTCACGTCGCGCCCGGCCGTCAGGCTGAGCTTGTCGCGCGCGTCGATGGTGCCGCCGAGGTTGTTGATGTCCACCTGCGCCTGGATGCCGACCTTGCCGCCGCTGATGCGTCCGCCCAGGTTGTCCACCGCGGCGGCGTTGATGCTCACCAGTTCGCGGCCCGCGATGGTGCCGGTGTTGACCAGGTTGGCTGCCTTGTCGTCGAACTGGAACTTGCCCGCGGACAGCAGCGCACCGTGGCCGTCGATGTCGCCGGGGCGCACGCGCACGTACACCTGGGGCACCAGCA
>NZ_JBIQNC010000362.1:0-2271 GCF_044462705.1 Xenophilus sp. | reverse complement strand
GCAAAGCCAAGAAGGTCGCGCTGGTGGCCTGCATGCACAAGCTGCTGGTCATCCTCAACGCGATCGCTCGCACCAGGTCGCCCTGGCGCAACGACTTCGCTGATGGCGTTTGAGCTAGTCATTCAAGATGGTTGCTGTGGTGGACGGGCCCGGGACCGGGCGCTGCAATCCAGTCTAGGAGCCGGCCCCCGGCCCCGGCACGCAGGGATTGAAAAGCAGCTTTCCGCCTCCTGCACGCACCGGCCGCGCTCAGGCTGCTGCCGCCGGCTGGCGCGGCGCCTCGCGCCGCACCAGGTACAGCCCGCTGGCCACGATCACCGCCGCGCCGGCCAGCGTCCAGCCGTCCGGCACGGCCCGCCAGACCAGCCAGTCCAGCGCGATGCCCCAGGCCAGCGCGCTGTACTCGAAGGGCGCGATCGCCGCCGCCTGCCCGTGGCGGAAGGCCTCGGTGATCGCCAGCTGCCCCAGGAAGCCCGAGACCGCCAGGCCGGCGAGCATCGGCGCGTGCTCCGGGCGCACCGGCGCCCACTGCGGCAGCGCCAGCAGGCCGGCCAGCGCCAGGCTCACGGTGGTCCAGAAGACCAGCGTGACGCTGGGCTCGGTGCGGCTGGCCAGCCGGCCCAGCACGTTCGCCAGCGCGTAGGCCGCGGCCGCCGCCAGGATCGCCAGCGCGCCGGTCGAGACCAGCGCCGCCTGCGAGGGGCGCAGCGCCACCAGCACGCCGCCGAAGCCCGCCGCGATGGCCACCCAGTGCCGCGGCCGCACCCGCTCGCCGAGGAGCGGCACCGACAGCATGGTGATCACCAGCGGCGCCACGAAGGTGAGCGTGTAGGCCTCGGCCAGGCCCAGCGTCTTCAGCCCGGTGGTGAACAGCACCAGCATGACGATGGTCAGCACCCCGCGCAGCAGGTGCAGCCCCCAGCGCAGCCGGCGCGAGAACAGCGCGCCCGCCTCGCGCCGCCACAGCACGTACAGGCACACCAGCGGCAGCGAGGTCAGCCCGCGCAGCGCGGTCACCTGCAGCGGCGGGAAGTGGCCCGCCAGCGCCTTGAGCAGCGCGTCCATGCAGGCGAAGCAGGCGCAGGCCGCGAGCATCGCGACGATGCCGCGCAGGGTGCCGGCGGTCATGGGTGGCGGGTGGGCGCAGCGGGCATGGGCCCGATCATCGCCGCAGCCCGGCCGCGCAGCCGGCGCCCGGTCATTGCATGGGCAGCAGCCCGCTGTCGTCGCAGGCGGCCGGCGGCCGCGACGAGACCGCCGTCTCCACGAAGGGCGGCAGGCTCGCCTCCTCGAACGCCGCCGCGGCCTCCAGCGCCAGCCGGGCGGCCTCGCGCGAGCGGGCGGTGGCCTGGCGCCAGGCGCTGGCGCCCGGGTTCTCGTGGGCCGACCGCGAGGCGATGATGCGCAGCGACGCGTGCAGCGCCTCGAAGGCCGACATCAGCGCCAGGCGCGCGCCCCAGTGGTCGGGCGCCACGTCGTAGCTCGCCACCTCGGCGCGCTCGGCGGCCGCCCGCTCGGCCGGCGGCAACTGCCACAGCTCGGCCAGCGCGCGGCGCGGCCGCACGTCCTCCGCCGCGTTGGCGCGCACGAAGGCGCTGTCCAGGGCGCGGATGGCCAGTTCGAGCGCCCCGATGTAGGCCTGCAACTTGTTCACTCTGCCTCCCCCCGCCGGCCGCGCCGGTGCAGTGCTTGGTATTACTTGCCGATCATCGCATCCGGCGCGGGGCGGGCAAGGTCGGGGGTGCGCAATCCTGCCGCCCGCGCATGAAAAATGGCCCCTCGGCCAACCGCTTCGCGCTTGTCCGATCCCCCGAGGGGATGCTTTTTCATCTTGGGGCGGCCCGGCGATGAAAAAACGGCCCCGGAGGGGCCGTTGTCGCGGAAAGCGGGCGGAGGCTCAGTCGATGAGCTGCGCCTTCATCGCGTAATACGTCAGGTCGCTGTTGGTCTGCAGGTTCAGCTTCTCCATCAGCCGCGTGCGGTAGGTGCTGATGGTCTTGACCGACAGCGACAGGTCGTCGCCGATCTTGCCCACCGTCTCGCCCTTGGCCAGCCGCAGGAAGACCTGGAACTCGCGCTCCGAGAGCTGCTCGTGCGGCGCCGAGCTCTCCTTCTTGCCGAGCTGGTTGGCCAGCAGGTCGGCCACGGCCGGCGTGATGTAGCGCCGGCCCAGCGCGATGGTGCGCACCGCCTTGACGATCTCCTCCGGGTCGCACTCCTTGTTGAGGTAGCCGCTGGCGCCCTGGCGGATCAGGTTCATGGCGTAGTGCT
>NZ_JBIQNC010000361.1:0-2284 GCF_044462705.1 Xenophilus sp. | reverse complement strand
GTTGAGGTCGGTGATGGCCAGCGCGGGCTGGCCGTCCTTCGCGGCGGCCTTGACGACGTCGTCGATGCGGGTGGTGCCGTCGACGACGGAGAACTCGGTGTGCAGGCGCAGGTGAACGAACATGCGAGGGATTTTAGGAAGCTGCGCAGCGCCGCCGGCGATTTCAGGCGGCGCCCGGCTCGGCCGGGCCCAACTGTTGCAGGATCTGCGGCAGCGGCGCAGGCCGCGCCAGGTGATAGCCCTGCACCAGTTGGCAGCCCAGGCGCCGCAGGCCGTCCAGTTCCTCCTGGCTTTCCACGCCTTCGGCCACCACCTGGATGCGCAGCGCCCGGCCGAGCTGCAGGATGGCCTGGACCACCACCTGGCTGTCGGGCGAGGACGCCAGCCCGGCGATGAAGCTGCGGTCGATCTTGACCTGCCCGACGTGGCGGTTGCGCAGCAGGGCCAGCGACGAATAGCCCACGCCGAAGTCGTCCACGGCGATGGTCACGCCCGCGGCCGCCA
This sequence comes from Xenophilus sp., assembly GCF_044462705.1. NCBI lineage: Bacteria > Pseudomonadati > Pseudomonadota > Betaproteobacteria > Burkholderiales > Comamonadaceae > Xenophilus > Xenophilus sp. The sequence continues at coordinate 1,780 of NZ_JBIQNC010000361.1, read as the reverse complement.
GCGCGGCCAGCTTGGACCGGGCCGCGTCGGTGTCGAGGGCGACCTCCTCGGTGATCTCCACGATCAGGCGCTCGCCCCGCAGCCCGTGCCGCGCCAGGCCGGACAGGATGAGCCGGTCCACCGCCAGCTGCGACATCTCGCGCGGCGACACGTTCACGGCGATCGGCCAGGGCGGGCGGCCGGCGGCAACGAGGGCGCGCGCGACGCCGCACACGGCGTCGAGGATGAAGCGCATCAGCGGCTCGGCCAGCCCGGTGGAGGCCGCGGTGAAGATCACGTCGGCCGGGTCGATCCAGCCGTGGCGCGGGTGCTCCCAGCGCAGCAGGGCCTCCAGGCTGTGCACGCGGCCGGTGCCGGCGTCGAGGATGGGCTGGTACCACAGCGCCAGCCGCCCGGCCGCGATCGCGGGGCCCAGATCGCGCTCCATGTCGCGGCGCCGCTGCATGCGCTCGGCCAGCGGCGCGTCGAAGAGGTGGACGCTGCCGGGGCCGGCGCGCTTGGCGGCGTACAGCGCCTCGTCCGCCTGGGCGAGCAGTTCGGCGACGTCGCCGCCCTGCTGCGCCACGGCCGCGCCGATGCTCAGGCCGAGGCGGGCCCAGGGCTCCTGCGTGGCCGAGGGAATGGTGCGGATCAGCGCCTCTGCCACGGTCCGCGCTGCGTCGCCCTCGTCGCGCGGCGCGTACAGCACCACGAACTCGTCGCCGCCCCAGCGGCCCACCAGCGCATCGCGCCCGGCCAGCGTGCCGCACAGCCACTGCGCCACGTCGCGCAGCACGCGGTCGCCGGTCTGGTGGCCGAAGGCGTCGTTGACCGCCTTGAAACCGTCCAGATCCAGCATCAGCAGGCAGGGGGCCGACGGCGACGGCGCCAGCCGCTGTGCCGCCGCCTGGGTGAAGCCGTCGCGGTTGAGCAGGCCCGTGAGCGAGTCGTGCGTGGCGCGGAAGGCCAGTTGCTCGGCCAGCGCGGTGGCCTCGTTCTTGGTGCGGCTGCCGATGCGGAACGCGACCTCGCTCTGCCGCGCCGCGCGCAGCAGCGCCGCCAGGTAGAGCAGCACGCAGGCCGAGAGCGCGATGTGCTGCAGGTCGCCGATGGCCGCCAGGCACGCGGCGGCCACCAGCAGCGGCGGCATGGTGAAGCTGACCGGCAGCGCGGCATAGGCGATGCCGTAGGTCACTGCGCCGGCGCAGATGCCGCATTGCACGACCAGGTAGAACACCGTCCCCGGCCCCGTGTAGCCGGCGCACAGCCAGGCCACGAGCGACCAGACGCAGCCCGACACGCAGGCCCCGGCCGCCTGCAGGCGCAGCAGCCCGTCCACCGAGCGCCACGTGCCGCCGTCGTCCCGGGCCGGCAGCCGCAGCAGCACGAGGCGCACGGCATTGACGCCCAGCGACAGCGCCAGCCACGCCAGGCCCGGCAGCGCCCTGCCCGACTGCCAGGCAATGACGGCCGTGATCAGGCTGAGCAGCATGTTGATCTGCACCGCGCCCCGCACGCTGCGGCGCAGCGCGACCCACTGGTCGGTCCGCACCATCCGGTGCAGGGCATCGGCATCGATGGCACGCGGCGCGCCGGGCAGGTCGGAAAGAGGATTCATGGGAAGGGACGGCCGTCCGGCTCGGCCTCGGGGCCGGCGAGGCGCGCAGCGGTGCCGCGGCCAGGGCGGGAGGGGATTGTGGCCGAGGCCGCCGGCGAATGCAGGCCGCGTCGGCTCCACGCCCGTTCCTACAATCCCGCCCGTGTCCGACGCCGTCCTCAACATCTCCGCCTACCTCTTCGT
>NZ_JBIQNC010000360.1:0-2309 GCF_044462705.1 Xenophilus sp. | reverse complement strand
CTCAGTAGCTCAGCCGCTCCGGCCGGATCTCCTGGAGGATCGTCGTCGCGATCTCCTCGATCGACTTGGTGGTGGTCGACAGCCAGCGGATGCCGGCCCGGCGCATCATCGCTTCGGCCTCGTTGACCTCGTAGCGGCAATTCTCCAGGCTGGCGTAGCGCGAGTTGGGCCGGCGCTCGTTGCGGATCTCGGCCAGCCGCTCGGGCTGGATGGTCAGCCCGAAGATCTTCTTGCGGAAGGGCACCAGCGCTGGCGGCAGCTGGCGTCGGTCGAAGTCCTCGGGGATCAGCGGGTAGTTGGCCGCCTTCAGGCCGTGCTGCATCGCCAGGTACAGCGAGGTGGGCGTCTTGCCGCTGCGGCTGACACCCACCAGGATGACGTCGGCCGACTCCAGGTCGCGGTTGCTCTGGCCGTCGTCGTGCTGCAGGCTGAAGTCGATGGCGGCGATGCGATCGTTGTATTCCTTGCTCTTGCTGATGTCGGAGAAGCGGCCGATGCGATGGTTGGACTTCATCGCCAGCTCGATCTCCAGCGGGCGCACGAAGGTGCCGAACATGTCCAGCAGCATGCCCTTGCAGCCGGTCTCGATCACTTCCAGCACCTCCATGTCCGCCAGGGTGGTGAAGACGATCGGCCGCATGCCCTCGACTTCGCCGGTGTGGTTGATCTGGCGCACCGCCTGGTGGGCCTTGTCCACGGTGTCGGTGAAGGGCAGCCGCACGTGGCGCGGCTTGATCTCGAACTGGGCGAGCACGGCGTTGCCGAAGGTCTCGGCGGTGATGCCGGTGCCGTCGGAGACGTAGAAAACGGTGCGGGTACGGGGCGTCACTGTGGTTCCTGTCCTGCAGTGGCCCAGCAAGAGCCACGCCTACAATCCGCCCCATTATCGGGACCGAGCGTCCCACCCCCACACTCCCCATGCAGCCCGGCCGCGCACCCAGAGCAAGAAGAACGATCGTGCCCCGTGCCCGCCTGCATGCGACGGCGCCGCTTTCAACTTCCGGAGCTTTCCCATGTCTCAACTCTTCGACGCGACCGCCCTGGTCGTACCGTTTGAAAACCTGAGGATGACCGACGTCGAGGCGGTCGGCGGCAAGAACGCCAGCCTCGGCGAAATGATCTCGCAGCTGCCGCAGGGCGTGCGCGTGCCGACCGGCTTCGCCACCACGGCGCACGCCTTCCGCCAGTTCCTGGCGCACGAGGGCCTGTCGGACAGGATCAGCCAGCGCCTGGCCGCGCTCGACATCGAGGACGTGCGCGCCCTGGCCGCCGCCGGCGCCGAGATCCGCGGCTGGATCGAGGCCCAGCCCTTCCCGGCCGACCTGGAAAAAGCGGTGCGCGAGGCCTTCGCCACGCTCTGCGCCGGGAACGACCAGGCCAGCTTCGCGGTACGTTCCTCCGCCACCGCCGAGGACCTGCCCGACGCTTCCTTCGCCGGCCAGCAGGAGACCTTCCTCAACGTCGTCGGCATCGAGGACGTGCTGCACAAGATGAAGGAGGTGTTCGCTTCCCTCTACAACGATCGCGCCATCAGCTACCGCGTGCACAAGGGCTTCGCGCACGACGTGGTGGCTTTGTCGGCCGGCGTGCAGCGCATGGTGCGCTCCGACCTGGGCGCCGCGGGCGTGATGTTCACCATCGACACCGAGTCCGGCTTCGACCAGGTCGTCTTCATCACCAGCAGCTACGGCCTGGGCGAGACGGTGGTGCAGGGCGCCGTGAACCCCGACGAGTTCTACGTCCACAAGCCGATGCTCGAAGCGGGCAAGAAGGCCGTCATCCGCCGCAACCTCGGCTCCAAGCTGATCCAGATGGAGTTCGCCACGCCCGAGGAGAAGAAGGCCAGCGGCAAGCTGGTCAAGACCACCGACGTGAAGGCCGAGCTGCGCAACCGCTACTCGCTGGCCGACGACGAGGTCGAGCAGTTGGCGAAGTACGCCCTGGTCATCGAGAAGCACTACGGCCGCCCGATGGACATCGAGTGGGGCAAGGACGGCACCGACGGCCAGCTCTACATCCTGCAGGCGCGCCCCGAGACGGTGAAGAGCCAGCAGGCCGGCAAGGCCGAGCAGCGCTTCAAGCTGCTCAGCAAGGGCACCGTGCTGGCCGAGGGCCGCGCCATCGGCCAGAAGATCGGCACCGGCCCGGTGCGGCTGGTGAGCAGCATCGCCGAGATGGACAAGGTGCAGGCCGGCGACATCCTCGTCACCGACATGACCGACCCCAACTGGGAGCCGGTGATGAAGCGCGCCAGCGCCATCGTCACCAACCGCGGCGGGCGCACCTGCCACGCGGCCATCATCGCGCGC
>NZ_JBIQNC010000359.1:0-2374 GCF_044462705.1 Xenophilus sp. | reverse complement strand
GAAAAAGTTGTGCAGAATTCTCGCATGCGAGTATTGACGGCCCCCAGGGCTGGGCCGCGCCCAACCCGTCCCCCGAGGGGAGCAAGAAAACTTGGGGCGACCCGGCGTTTTCTTGGGCTGCTCATGGCATTGACGTTCCTCGTGGCCCCCGTCGGCAGCGCCTGGGCCGGCCATGCCTACGCGCAGTTCGGCGACATCAAGTACCCGCCGGGCTTCACGCACTTCGACTATGTGAACCCGGATGCGCCCAAGGGCGGCGAGATCCGCCTGGTGCCGCCCACGCGGCCCACCAACTTCGACAAGTTCAATCCCTTCACCCTCAAGGGCACGGCGCCGGCCGGCATGCTCCAGCTGATGTTCGAGAGCCTGCTCACCGGCAACAACGAGGAGCCGACCACCGCTTACGGCCTGCTGGCCGAGGACGTGAGCGTGGCGCCCGACGGTCTCTCGGCCACCTTCCGGCTGAACCCGAAGGCGCGCTTCTCCGACGGCTCGCCGGTGCTGGCGGCGGACGTGGTGCATTCCTTCGACACGCTGATGAGCAAGGAGGCGGCGCCGCAGTTCCGCACCATCTTCGCCGAGGTGAAGCGGGCGGTGGCGGTGGGCGAGCGCACGGTGCGCTTCGATTTCGCCAGCGCCAACCGCGAGCTGCCGTTGATCGTGGGCGGCATGCCGGTCTTCGGCCGCGCCTGGGGCGCGGGCAAGCCCTTCGACCAGGTGACGACCGACGTGCCCGTCTCTTCCGGCCCCTACAAGCTGGCCGGCACGCGGCTGGGCCGCGACATCACCTACGTGCGCGATCCCGGCTACTGGGGCGCCGGCCTGCCGGTGCGCAGGGGCCTGTTCAACTTCGACCGCGTCACCTACAAGATCTACCTGGACGAGACCAGCCGCTTCGAGGGCCTGAAGGCCGGCGAGTACGACTTCATGCGCGAGTTCATCTCGCGCAACTGGGCGCGCCAGTACAAGGGGCGCGTGTTCGACAGCGGCGAAGTGGTCAAGCGCGCCTTCCCCAACCGCAACCCGGGCGACTACCAGGGCTGGGTCTTCAACCTGCGCAAGGACAAGTTCAAGGACGTGCGGGTGAGGCAGGCCATCGGGCTGGCCTTCGACTTCGAATGGCTCAACCGGCAGATGTTCTACGGCCTGTACAAGCGGGTGGAGGGCTGGTTCCCCAATAGCGAGTTCCATGCCGAGGGCCTGCCCGGCCCGGACGAGCTGGCGCTGATGGAGCCGCTGCGCGGCAAGCTGCGGCCCGAGGTGTTCGGCCCCGCCGTCGTCTCGCCGACCACCGTGCCGCCGCACAGCCTGCGCGAGAACCTGCGCCAGGCGCAGGCCCTGCTGGCCGAGGCGGGCTGGACGTACCGCGACGGCGCGCTGCGCAACGCGAAGGGCCAGCCGTTCACCATCGAGGTGCTGAACGACCAGCCGTCCTCGCTGCGGGTGATGGCGCCGATGCAGGGCACGCTGCGCAAGCTGGGCATCGAGATGAGCTTCCGCAGCGTCGATTTCTCGCTGGCGCAGCAGCGCATGGACAACTTCGACTTCGAGATGACGACCATCCGCATCCCCGGCTCGCTGGCGCCGGGCAGCGAGCTGTTCGAGCGCTTCGGCTCCCGCGCGGCCGAGACCAAAGGGTCGGCCAACATCTGGGGCATCGCCGACCCGGCCGTCGATGCCGTCGTCGGCAAGGTGGTCGCATCGCGCACCCGGCCCGAGCTGGTGACGGCGATGAAGGTGCTCGACCGGCTGCTCTCGCACGGCCACTACGGCATTCCCCAGTACTACGGCGACGCCTTCCTGATCGGCTACCGGCCGGCGCCCTTCGTGCTGCCCCCGACCATCCCGCCGTACTACGACGCGCACGAATGGGCGGTGTCGACCTGGTGGGCCTCGCCCGCCAACAGGTGAACCATGGCCAGCTACATCCTCAAGCGACTGCTGCTGATGATCCCCACGCTGCTGGGCGTGCTGCTGCTCACCTTCACCGTCATCCAGTTCGTGCCCGGCGGGCCGGTGGAGCAGATGGTGGCGCAACTGCAGGGGCGCGACTCGGGCGGGGAGGGCGCCGCCGCGGCCGGCTCCGGCTACCGTGGGCGCCAGGGCCTGGACCCCCGGCGCATCGAGGAGATCAAGGCGCTGTACGGCTTCGACAAGCCGGCGCACGAGCGCTTCTGGCAGATGCTCAAGTCCTTCGCCAGGCTGGACCTGGGCCAGAGCTTCTACCAGCGCAAGGGCGTGTGGGAGCTGGTCAAGGAGAAGCTGCCCGTCTCCATCAGCCTGGGCCTGTGGACCTTCTTCATCAGCTATCTGATCGCCGTGCCGCTGGGCGTGGCCAAGGCGGTGCGCGCGGGCACGCGCTTCGACTTCGTCA
>NZ_JBIQNC010000358.1:0-2381 GCF_044462705.1 Xenophilus sp. | reverse complement strand
TACTCGTACCCGCGCGGATTGCCCTGCTGCCAGCGCCAGGCGTCGGCGCACATCTGCTCCAGCCCGCGGCGGGCCTGCCAGCCGAGCACACGCCCGGCCAACGCCGGGTCGGCCCAGTAGGCCGGCACGTCGCCGGGGCGGCGCGGGCCGATCTCGTAGGCGATCTTCCGGCCGCTGGCCGTCTCGAAGGCCTTCACCACGTCCAGCACCGACGCGCCTGCGCCGGTGCCCAGGTTCAGCGTCAGCAGGCCGGGCGCTTCCTGCGCCTTGCGCAGCGCCGCGACGTGGCCCTCGGCCAGGTCCATCACGTGCACGTAGTCGCGCACGCCGGTGCCGTCGGCGGTGGGGTAGTCGCCGCCGTGCACCACCAGCTTGTCGCGCAGGCCCACGGCCACCTGGCAGACGAAGGGCATCAGGTTGTTGGGCTTGCCCTGCGGGTGCTCGCCGATCAGGCCGCTCTCGTGCGCGCCGACCGGGTTGAAGTAGCGCAGCAGCACGATGCGCCATTCGGGCGAAGCCTGCTGCCAGTCGGCCAGCGTCTCCTCCACGATGCGCTTGGAGCGGCCGTAGGGGTTGGCCGGCCGGCAGGGCGCGTCTTCCGGAATGGGCGAGCGCTCCGGGTCGCCGTACACCGTGGCGGAGGAGGAGAACACCAGCGTGCGCACGCCCGCCGCCTCCATCGCCTGCGCCAGCACCCAGGTGCCGTGCACGTTGTTCTCGTAGTAGCCGATGGGGTCGGCCACCGAGTCGCCCACCGCCTTCAGCCCCGCAAAATGGATGACGCCGGCGATGCGCTCCTCGGCGAAGATGCGGTCCAGCAGCGCGCGCTCGCGCACGTCGCCCTCGATCCAGCGCGGCGCGCGGCCGGTGATGCGGGCCAGGCGGTCGACCACGCGGATGTCGCTGTTGCCCAGGTTGTCCAGGATCAGCGGCTCGTAGCCCGCCTGCGCGAGTGCCACGCAGGTGTGGCTGCCGATGAAGCCGGCACCGCCGGTCACAAGAATGGTGTGGGTCATGGAGTCTCGGTGGAGCCTGCGGCCGGCCCGGATGCGGCGTATTGTCCACGTCTGCCCTGCTGCGCCCGGCGCGTGCGGCTGGGTAGGTGCCCACTCCGCAACATTCGTGGCAGAATCAATTTTTTACAAATTGCCTCCGTTTCATGCCAGACGACGAGATCCTCGATACGGCCTCGGACTCCGCCGATTCTGCGGCGGGCACGGCCGGGCCGGCGCAGGCGCCGGTGCGCAAGCGTCCCCGGCCGGGCGAGCGCCGGGTGCAGATCCTGCAGGCGCTGGCCGCGATGCTGGAGCAGCCCGGCACCGAGCGCGTGACCACCGCCGCCCTGGCCGCCCGCCTGGAGGTGAGCGAGGCCGCGCTGTACCGCCACTTCGCCAGCAAGGCGCAGATGTTCGAGGGTCTGATCGACTTCATCGAGCAGAGCGTGTTCACGCTGGTCAACCAGATCACCGAGCGTGACGCGCCGGCGCGCGAACAGGCGGCCCAGATCGTGGGCGTGCTGCTGCAGTTCGCCGAGAAGAACCCCGGCATGACCCGCGTGATGGCCGGCGACGCGCTGGTGTTCGAGAACGAGCGCCTGCAACAGCGCATGAACCAGTTCTTCGACAAGATCGAGGCGCAGCTGCGCCAGGTGCTGCGTAGCCTGCCCGGCGATACCGAGCCGAGCGACACGCCGACGGTCGATGCCCAGATGCGCGCCGCAGTGCTCACCGCCTTCGCGATGGGGCGCATGCAGCGCTATGCCCGCTCCGGCTTCCGGCACCTCCCGTCCGAACACCTGGAGGCGCTGCTGGCGCTGCTGCTGCGCTGAGCGCGGCAGCCGGACGGCAGACAAAAAGGCGCCCGTGGGCGCCTTTTTGTCCTTCATGGGCGCGGCCCTACAGCCCCAGGGCCTTGGCGACGCCGGCGCCGTAGGCCGGATCGGCCTTGGTGCAGTTCTCGATGTGGCGGCGCTTGACGAACTCCGGCGCGTCGCCCATGGCGCGCGCGGTGTTGTCGAACAGCACCTGCTGCTGCGCCGGGCTCATCAGCCGGAACAGGTCGCCGGGCTGCTTGTAGTAGTCGGCGTCGTCCTCGCGGAAGTTCCACCAGTCGGCGTTGCCGTTGATCTTCAGCGGCGGTTCGCGGAACTGCGGCTGCTCCTGCCACTGGCTGAAGCTGTTGGGCTCGTAGTGGGGCAGGCTGCCGTAGTTGCCGTCCATGCGGCCGTAGCCGTCGCGGTGGTTGCTGTGGACCGGGCAGCGCGCGGCGTTGACCGGGATCTGGTGGTAGTTCACGCCCAGGCGGTAGCGCTGCGCGTCGGCATAGTTGAACAGGCGCGCCTGCAGCATCTTGTCGGGCGAGACGCCGATGCCCGGCACCAG
>NZ_JBIQNC010000357.1:0-2458 GCF_044462705.1 Xenophilus sp. | reverse complement strand
GACATCATCGTGCGCAACGAGAAGCGCATGCTGCAGGAGTCGGTGGACGCGCTGATGGACAACGGCCGCCGCGGCCGCGCCATCACCGGCACCAACAAGCGCCCGCTGAAGTCGCTGGCCGACATGATCAAGGGCAAGCAGGGCCGCTTCCGCCAGAACCTGCTCGGCAAGCGCGTCGACTACTCCGGCCGTTCGGTCATCGTGGTCGGCCCGTACCTCAAGCTGCACCAGTGCGGCCTGCCGAAGAAGATGGCGCTGGAGCTGTTCAAGCCGTTCATCTTCGCCAAGCTGCAGCGCCGCGGCCTGGCCACCACCATCAAGGCGGCCAAGAAGCTGGTCGAGCGTGAAGAGGCGGAGGTCTGGGACATCCTCGAGGAGGTCATCCGCGAGCACCCGGTGCTGCTGAACCGCGCGCCGACCCTGCACCGCCTGGGCATCCAGGCGTTCGAGCCGGTGCTGATCGAGGGCAAGGCGATCCAGCTGCACCCGCTGGTCTGCACCGCGTTCAACGCCGACTTCGACGGCGACCAGATGGCCGTGCACGTGCCGCTGAGCCTGGAGGCCCAGCTCGAGGCGCGCGCGCTGATGATGGCGTCGAACAACATCCTCTCGCCGGCCAACGGCGAGCCGATCATCGTGCCGTCGCAGGACGTGGTGCTCGGCCTGTACTACATGACCCGCGCGCTGGAGAACACCCCGGGCGAGGGCATGGTGCTGGCCAACATCGCCGAGGTGAAGCGCGCCTACGACAACCGCGTCGCCGGCCTGCACGCCAAGGTCAAGGTCCGCATCACCGAGACCGTGATCGGTGCCGACGGCAGCCGCGAGAAGAAGTCGTCGATCGTGGACACCACGATCGGCCGCGCGCTGCTGGCCGAGATCCTGCCCGAGGGCCTGCCGTTCGCGCTGGTCAACACCGAGCTGACCAAGAAGGCGATCAGCCGCCTGATCAACTCGTGCTACCGCCGCCTGGGCCTGAAGGACACCGTGGTGTTCGCCGACAAGCTGATGTACACCGGCTTCGCCTACGCCACCCGCGCGGGCGTGTCGATCGGCATCGACGACATGACCATCCCGGACGAGAAGAAGGGCATCCTCGACGAGGCCGAGGCCGAGGTGCTGGAGATCCAGCAGCAGTACCAGTCGGGCCTGGTCACCGCCGGCGAGCGCTACAACAAGGTGGTGGACATCTGGTCGCGCACCAACGAGCGCGTGGCCAAGGCGATGATGGAGGCCATCGGCACCGAGACGGTGACGAACGCCAAGGGCGAGAAGGTCCCGCAGAAGTCGATGAATTCGGTCTACATCATGGCCGACTCCGGCGCGCGCGGCTCGCAGGCGCAGATCCGCCAGCTGGCCGGCATGCGCGGCCTGATGGCCAAGCCTGACGGCTCGATCATCGAGACCCCGATCACCTCGAACTTCCGCGAGGGCCTGAACGTCCAGCAGTACTTCATCTCGACCCACGGCGCCCGCAAGGGCCTGGCGGACACCGCGCTGAAGACCGCGAACTCGGGCTACCTGACCCGCCGCCTGGTGGACGTGGCCCAGGACGTGGTGATCACCGAGCAGGATTGCGGCACCCACGCCGGCCTGACCATGACCCCGATCGTGGAAGGCGGCGACGTGGTCGAGCCGCTGAAGGACCGCGTGCTCGGCCGGATCGTGGCCGAGGACGTGTTCCTGCCCGGCGACGACGCCGACCCGATCGTGACCCGCAACACCCTGCTCGACGAGACCTGGGTGGCCAGGCTCGAGAACGCGGGCGTGCAGTCGATCAAGGTCCGCTCGACCATCACCTGCGAAAGCGCCTTCGGCGTGTGCGCGCACTGCTACGGCCGCGACCTGGGCCGTGGCCACATCGTCAACCTCGGCGAGGCCGTGGGCGTGGTCGCCGCGCAGTCGATCGGCGAGCCCGGCACCCAGCTGACGATGCGCACGTTCCACATCGGTGGCGCGGCGTCGCGTGCGGCCGCCATCGACAACGTGACGGTCAAGACCACCGGCTCGGTCAAGTTCAACAACCTCAAGTCGGTGGCCCACGACGAGGGCAGCCTGGTCGCGGTGTCGCGCTCGGGCGAGCTGTCGGTGCTGGATACCCACGGCCGCGAGCGCGAGCGCTACAAGCTGCCGTACGGCGCCACCATCACGGTCAAGGACGGCGATGCGGTCAAGGCCGGCCAGACCGTGGCCCACTGGGATCCGCACAACCACCCGATCGTCTCGGAAGTCGCCGGCTTCGTCCGCTTCGTGGACTTCGTCGACGGCGTCACCGTCATCGAGAAGACCGACGACCTGACCGGCCTGGCCTCGCGCGAGATCACCGATCCCAAGCGCCGCGGCTCGCAGGGCAAGGACCTGCGCCCGCTGGTCCGGATCGTGGACGCCAAGGGCAACGACCTGAACATCCCGGGCACCGACCTGCCGGCGCAGTACCTGCTGCCGCCGCGCTCGGTGG
>NZ_JBIQNC010000356.1:0-2459 GCF_044462705.1 Xenophilus sp. | reverse complement strand
AGTGCACCCGCGGAACCGGCTTTGCCGGGCCGCCGGGTGCGCCCCCTTGAGGGGGTATGGGACGGCCACACGCAGTGAGGCCGTCCAAACGGGGGTGGGCTCATCCATTGAAGCCGGGGCGCGGCACCATGTCCATGAGCATGCTGGACATGCCGCCGTCGACCACGATCTCGGCGCCGTTGACGTAACCCGAGCGCGGGCTGGCCAGGAACAGCGCCACGTCGGCGATGTCCTGCGGCTCGCCGATGCGCCGGCTGGCGGTGACGGCCGCGCGGCGCGCCTCGAAGCCCGGCTCCTCGTAGAACTTCGCCGACAGCGCCGTGCGGATCATCCCGGGGCAGATGGCGTTGCTGCGCACGCCCTGCGGCCCCCACTCGACGGCGAGCTGGCGCGACATCAGCAGCACGCCGGCCTTGCTGGCGCTGTAGGCGCCGCTGCCGGTCTGCGGGAACAAGCCGGCGATCGAGGCCACGTGCACGATGCTGCCGCGCCCGGCCGCCCGCATGGCGGCGCCGAAGGCGCGCGCGCACAGCAGGTAGCCGGTCAGGTTGATCGACAGCACCTCGTTCCATTGCGCCAGGTCCACATCGGCCAGCGCGCCGGCGCGCAGCAGGCCGGCGTTGTTGACCAGTACCGACGGCGCGCCGAGTTCGGCCTCGACCGTGCGCGCGGCCGCCGCGACAGCCGCGGCATCGGCGATGTCGCACGGCACGGCCAGCGCGGTGGCCCCCTGCGCGCGCAGCGCGGCCGCCTGCGCCTCGCCGGCCTCGGCGTCGCGGTCGAGCAGCGCCACGCGGGCGCCGGCCTGCGCCAGGCCGCGCGCGATCGCGGCACCGATGCCGCTGCCCGCGCCGCTGACCACGCAGGTCTCGCCCGCCAGGCCGAGCCAGTGCGTCCCGCCGGAGGATGGGGTGGCTGTCATGAAAGCTGTCTCCTGATGCTTGGAATGCGATGTGGCGAAATTCTGGTGGCCGGTGCCGCGCCGGCCTTTGACGATTCCAGCCAAGGCCCGGACAATTCGCGCAAGAAGTCCGGGCCAGGCGCCAGGTCCTTCCCCGCACCCTTCCATACCCATGGCACGCGCCATCCCCAACTACGCGCTCTACGGCGACCAGGCCCGGCCGGCCTGGCTGTCGACCTTCGACTTCGAGTGGATTCCCCAGCGATCGAAGCCCTACAACTGGGATATCCAGCCGCACACGCACGACGCCTTCGTGCAGGTGCTGATGCTCACCAGCGGTGGCGGCACCGTGCACCTGGACCATGCGCGCATCGAGATGGCCTCGCCCTGCCTGATCGTCGTGCCCGCACAAACCGTGCATGGCTTTCGCTTCACGCCCGACACCAACGGCCCGGTGATCACGGCCGCGCAGCGCCCGCTGGAGTCGCTGGCCGCGCTGGTCATGCCGGAACTGGTGCAGACCGTGCGCACGCCGCGCGTGACGCCGCTGGCGCCCGAGGGGCTGGAGCAGTTGATGCCCCTGTTCCTCGCGGTCGAGCGCGAACACCGCCAGGGCGACACCGGCCACGTCGCCGCCGCCCTGGCGCTGCTGACGGCACTGGCCGTGCAGATCGCGCGGCTGCAGCGCGAGGTCCCGGCCGCGCCGGGGCATCCCCTGACGCGCAAGGCCGAGCAGATCGAGGCCTTCCGCCGCGCGGTGGACGAGCGCTTCAGGGAGCACCTGCCGGTGACGGCCTATGCGGCCGCGCTGGGCGTCACGGCCGGCCAGCTCACCCGGCTGTGCCAGGAGGTGCTGGGCATGTCCAGCCTGGACGTGATCAACGCCCGCGTGGTGCACGAGGCGCAGCGCGAGCTGGTGTACACCGTGAGCAGCATCAAGCAGGTGGCGGCCCGCCTGGGCTTCGTGGACGAGGCCTACTTCGGGCGCTTCTTCCGCAAGCACACCGGCGTGACGCCCACGGCCTTCCGCGACAGCGCGCTGCGCGCCCTGCAGGACGGCGGGCGCGGCGAGTTCGCCGCACACGATTGAGCCTTCGCCCCAGTGCCGGCGCGGCCACCGACCCCGGCACCGCTCGCGCAGGCACCTGCCGTCCTATAGTGCCGGCCATGCAACGACAACGCCAGATCGGACCCTTCACCGTCCCGGCCATCGGCCTGGGCTGCATGAACCTCAGCCATGCCTACGGCACGCCGCCACCGCCCGAGCAGGGCGAGCGCGTGCTGCTGGCGGCGCTCGATGCCGGCGTGACGCTGTTCGACACCGCGGCGCTCTACGGCTTCGGCGCCAACGAGGAACTGGTGGGCCGCGTCCTCCAGCCCCATCGGCAGCAGATCACCCTGTGCAGCAAGGGCGGCATGGCCGGCGTGAAGGGCGAGGACGGCGTGACCCGCCGCGTGATCGACGGCCGCCCCGCCGCGCTGCGCCGCAACTGCGAGGACAGCCTGCGCCGCCTGCGCACCGACGTGATCGACCTGTACTACCTGCACCGCTGGGACA
>NZ_JBIQNC010000355.1:0-2459 GCF_044462705.1 Xenophilus sp. | reverse complement strand
TTGACGTTCGTCACGCTGTAGATGGCGAAACTCGGCGCCTTCGGAATCTTGATGAGCGCCACGTCCTCCGGACGATGTGCGCGCGCCGAGAACTCATCCACGAAAGCCACGCCCGCGCCGCTGGCGGCCATGGCGCAGGCGGCGTAGCCCGAACGGACTTCGACGGCCACCTGGCGGGCGATGCCGTGCTTTGCGAGCCATGCGTCGATGACCGCGCTCTGCGGCGCCTCGGGGCTGTAGACGATGAGGCGTTGCCGCAATGCCGATGCCAGGTTGAACTTCCGGGCAGCCGCCAGCGGATGCCCTTTCGGGACCGCACAGAGCAGGCGCCAGCGTCCGATTTCGCGAACATCGAGCACCGGATGATCGAGCGGCGCGCTGGAGATGGCCACGTCGGCCTCCTCCGCCACCAGCGTCTGGACGATGTCCCGGGTGGGCAGCGATTCGAAGAACACCTTGGAATGCGCGAATCGCTGCAGCAGCCGGGCGGTGGCGCGCGGCACCAGCTGCAGGCCGGTGTTGGCGCTGGACAGCACCCGCAGCGTGCCGTGGTCGCCGAAGCGCAGGTGCGAGGCCACGTTCTGCACGTGCTGCACGCCCCGGTAGACCTTCTCGACCTCCGCCTGAAGGGTGTGCGCCTCCGGCGTGGGAATCAGGCGCGCGTTGCGCCGCTCGAAGAGCGAGACGCCCAGCTGGATCTCCAGATGCCTGATCAGCCGGCTGATGCCGGGCTGGGAGACGTGCAGAAGGCGGGCGGCGTTGGTGGTCGATCCGGTCGACATGACCGCGCGGAACACTTCGATCTGTCGAAGATTCATGGGCAAGCGTCCGTGGAAACCCTATTCGAGAACATGCTGTTATAGCCTGTTCCGGCATTGATATTGGACCTGCCCACGGCGCGTTCCTAGCATCCGTGTCCACGTCGTCATCGCTTTGGCGGCCTCTCTCGCAAGGCTTGCACGCGCGGCGCCTGCCTCGCGCGAAGCACCTCGGGCTTTTCACCACCAGAGACATTCCATGCATTCCACACTTCGCCCTCTGCTCAACGTCCTTCTGTTTGCCGGCGCGGCCCTCGCGGCCTCCTTCGCGCAGGCACAGGACTATCCCAACAAGCCGGTCACCCTGGTCGTCGGCTTCGCGCCCGGCGGGTCGGCCGACATCATGGCGCGCCTGCTCGCGCAGAAGCTCGGTGATTCGCTCGGCCAGCCCGTGGTCGTGGACAACAAGCCCGGCGCCGGGGCGACGATCGCGACAGCGGCCGTGGCCGCGTCCAGACCCGACGGCTACACGCTGCTCCTCGTCACGAGCGGGCATGCGGGAAGCGGGGCGTTGTATTCCAGGCTCGGCTACGACCCGCTGAAGAGCTTCGAACCCGTGGCCAAGGTGGGTGCCTCGCCGATCGTGATCGTCGCTCCGGCCGCAGGGCCGTTCAGAACGCTCAAGGACGTGATCGACGCAGCGCGCAGGAGCCCGGGCAAGCTCAACTACGCGGCGGGCGGCGGCGGCGCGACCACCACCAGCCTGGCGGCCGAGTTCCTCAAGAGCGACGCGAAGATCGACATGGTCATGGTGCCGTACAAGGGATCGGGCCCGGCCCTCACCGCGCTGCTGTCCGGCGAGGTGGACCTGGGCTTCGACATTCCGTCCAGCGCGCTGCCGCACATCAAGTCCGGCAAGCTGCGGCCCGTCGCCGTGACGACCCGGACGCGCTCCAGCGTGCTGCCCGAGGTGCCTACCGTGGCCGAACAGGGCATCCCCGGCTTCGAGGTCACGGGCTGGTTCGGCGTCCTCGCGCCTGCCGGCACGCCCTCCGCGATCGTCGCCCGCCTCAATAAGGACATCAACGCCTTGCTGAACGAGCCAGACACGAAGTCGAGGCTGCAGGACCTGGGTGTCGAGGTCGGCACGGGCAGCCCGGCGGACTTCGGCAGGCTGATCGCCGGCGACACCCGCCGCTATGGCGACGCCATCCGCAAGCTGGGCATCAAGGTGGATTGAGTCGGTACATGACGGTCAAGGAACTGGCGGCGGATGTCGCGATCGTCGGCGGCGGCCTGGGCGGCATCTCGGCGGCCCTGGCGGCGGCCCGGCTGGGCGCACGGGTCGTCCTGGCGGAGGAACTGGATTGGCTGGGCGGCCAGTTGACGGCGCAGGGCGTGCCGCCGGACGAGCATCCGTGGATCGAGGCCCTCGCGGCCTCGCAGAGCTACGCCGACTTCCGGCAGGCGATCCGTGCCTACTACCGGAAGAACCTCCCGCTCACGGACGAGGCCCGGTCGCGTGTGCGGCTCAATCCCGGCCTGGGCAACGTGAGCACGCTGTGCCACGAACCCTGGGTGGCGGCGAAAGTCATCGACGAACTGCTGGCACCCTTCGTCGCCGCCGGCAGGCTCACCGTGCTGCGACGCCATCGCACGGTGAAGGCCGAGACCCATGCCGACACCGTGCGCGCCGTGCAC
>NZ_JBIQNC010000354.1:0-2465 GCF_044462705.1 Xenophilus sp. | reverse complement strand
GCCGGCGCCTTCGTCCGGCGCGAGGTGGCGCGCCTGCGCGGGCGCGAGGTGGTCGGCCGTGCCATCGAACGCGAGGCGCGCGCCACGGCGGCCGCCGGCAGCGAAGCCGGCGCGCCCGCCGAGACGGCGCCCGACGGCCGCGGCCGCGACCTGCCGACGCACTGGCTGCGCACGCGCCTGGGCCGCCTGCTGGTGGCCGACGAGGACCGCCGCCTGATCGACCAGTGCGGCTGGCCTTCGGTGCGGGCGCAGCTCCTCTTCCTGGCGGCGCGCGCGGTGCTGGCCGCCGGGCTGCCGCTGCTCGTGCTGCTGCTGGCGCAGGCCGGCCACGTGCGCAGCCGCGTGATGCTGCTGGCCGCCATCGCCTTCACCCTCGGCTTCATGCTGCCCAAGTGGGCGCTGTCGGCCCACGCGCGGCGCCGGTGCGCCCAGGTGGCCCGCGAGCTGCCGCTGTTCGTGGACCTGCTGCGGCTGCTGCAGGGCGTCGGCCTGAGCCTGGACCAGAGCCTGCAGATCATCGTGAGCGATTTCGGCGACGTGCTGAAGGTGCTGGGGCGCGAGGTGGAGGTGGCGGCCAACCTCTACGCGCGGGGCCGCACGCGCGAGCACTCGCTGCAGCGGCTGGCCACGCTGCACGGCAACGACAACCTGGCCGGCCTGGTCGGGCTGCTGGTTCAGATCGACCGCCACGGCGGCGCCGTGCAGGAGCCGCTGCGCCTGTTCGGCGAGCGCCTGCGCGAGCAGCGCCGCGCCGAGCTGAAGGAACGCATCGGCAAGACCACCGTGAAGATGACCGCGGTGATGGTGACCACGCTGCTGCCGGCGCTGCTGATCGTGACGGCGGGCCCCGGCTTCCTGGCCATCATGCGCACCCTGGGATCGATGACGAGATGAACGAGTTCACGACGCACACCCCGCCGGCCGCATGCGTGCGGCCCGCCCTGTGCCTGCTGGCCGCATGCCTGCTGGCCGCCTGCGGCACGCCGAAGGCCAGCTACCCCGGCGCCGAGGCGCAGCAGCTGGCGCAGCAGGGCGCGCAGGCCGCCGCCTTGCCCGCCGGCGCCGTGGCCGACCCGCAGGCCACGCACCGCCGCCTGATCGAGCAGATGCAGCGCGAGGGCCTGTGGTACGCCTCGCTGGCCCACATCGACCAGTTCGAACAGCGTGGCGGGCCGACGCCGGCCACCACGCGGTTGCGCGCCGACGCGCTGCGCCACACCGGCCAGGCCGAGGCCAGCCGCCAGGCCTATGCCAGCCTGGCAGGCACGCCCGAGGCCGCCGCCGGCCTGCACGGGCTGGGCCTGCTGGCGGGCGCGGAAGGCGCGTTCGACCGCGCGGCCGAACTGCTGGCGCAGGCCCAGCGGCAGCAGCCGACCGATGCGCTGCTGCTCAACGACCTGGGCTATGCGCGGCTGCGCGCTGGCCGGATCGCCGAGGCGCGCGTGCCGCTGATGCAGGCGGCGCAACTGCAGCCCGACAACCCGCGCATCCAGCTCAACCTGGCCGCCTGGCTGACCGCCGACGGGCAGCAGGACGAGGCCGCGCGGTTGCTGGACGCCCGGCGGATGGCCGCCGGATCGCGCGAGGCGGTGCAGGCCACCGCCCGCCTGGCGCGCGAGGCCGCCGCCGCACACGCCGCCCGTCCGGCCGCCGCTGCTGCTGCTGCGGCACCGGACGGGCTGAGCCTGCGCCCCGCCGGGTGGCGGGAGGCGCGGCGTATCCACGTGGGTGTGCGCCGCGTGGAGATGGCGCAGGGCGGGCAAGTGCCCGCCGCGCCCGGATCCACCGCCGAACCCGGCCAGCCCTGAAGGAGCCTTTCGACATGCGCCTGCCACTGCATCGACATCTTGTTTGCGCGCTGGGCGCGGCCTGCATGGCCGCGATGTCTTCCGGCGCCGCGGCGGCCGATGCCACCGCCGCCGAAGCCCCGCCGGCCGGGCCGCCGTACACCCGCCACGTCGGCGAGGCGACCCATCGCCTGCTGGCCCTGCAGCGCGAGGGGCGCATGGCCTCCGAGGTGCCGCGCCCGGTGCCGGGCGAGGTGGCCCAGCGCAGCCGGGCGCGCTATCTCAAGAGCTTCGAACACGAGATACCCGAGCACTTCAAGTCCTCCGTGGGCGAGAAGGCATCGGGCATGGCCGGCCGATGAACGCAGCGGCCGCGCGAAGCCCTGCCTGTCGTGCGGTGCGGCGCGTCCAGCGCGGCGCCGTCGCGGTGCTGGGCGCGCTGTGGCTGCTGCTGGCCGTCACCTGCCTGATGGTGATCGACGTCGGATACCTGTTGTGGCAGCAGCGCGAGGTGCAGCGCATCGCCGACCTGGCGGCCATGGCGCGGGCGAACAGCGAGGACTTCTGCCGCGCCGCGGCGCCGTCGCAACTGGAACGGGCCAACGGCGTGCGCGACGCCGGCGACCAGCTGGCGATCCAGTGCGGCAACTGGAACCCGGCGCTGGACCGCGGCCCCGG
>NZ_JBIQNC010000353.1:0-2475 GCF_044462705.1 Xenophilus sp. | reverse complement strand
TGAGCGCCCCGCAGCCACGTGGCCGCCTCGGCGCTGCCTTCACGAAAGATCCGGGTTAGGACATAGCCATGCGCCGGCGGCAACCTGCAGGGCGCCGTCCGGCACCGGAGCCCCCAACAAGAATGGCCCCGAAGGGCCATCTCGAAGGATCGGCAGGTGCCGTGCTTCTTACTTCTTGGCGCCCTTCTTCGCAGCCGGCTTCTTCGCCGGCTTGGCGGCGGCCTTCTCGGCCTTGCGCTTGGCGGCCTTGGGATCGACGGCCGCCTTGAAGGCTGCGCCCGGCACGAACTTCGGCACCTTCTGGGCGGCGATCTTGATCTTCTCGCCGGCCTGCGGGTTGAAGCCGGTGCGTGCGGCGCGGGCCACCTGCTTGAAGGTGCCGAAACCGACCAGCGACACGCTATCGCCCTTCTTCACGGCGCCGACGATGGTGCTGGTCACCGTCTCCAGAATGCGGCCGGCCTCGGCCTTGGACACGCCGTGCGCGGCGACGATCTTTTCGATGAACTCGATACGATTCAAAACTGCTCCTTGAGATACGAAATCGCCCGCGGGGATTTGCCCGCGGGCGGGTTCGCAGTGTAGACGCCGCGCGAGGCTCGACAATTCGGCCATGGCCCCGAGCACCGACAGCATGCAGACGCACCCCTCATCCGCACAGCCGGCGGCCGGCGCGACGGGTACCGCCATG
This sequence comes from Xenophilus sp., assembly GCF_044462705.1. NCBI lineage: Bacteria > Pseudomonadati > Pseudomonadota > Betaproteobacteria > Burkholderiales > Comamonadaceae > Xenophilus > Xenophilus sp. The sequence continues at coordinate 1,784 of NZ_JBIQNC010000353.1, read as the reverse complement.
TGGCGCTGCCTGGTGGTCGAGGACGACGCCGACAACGCACGCTACATCGCCGACGGCTTCCGCGGCCTGGGGCATGTGGCCGTGATCTGCCGCGAGGGACCGGAGGCGCTGGCGCGCGCCAGCGCCGAGGCCTGGGACCTGATCATCCTCGACCGCATGCTGCCCGGCGGCGTGGACGGGCTGGGCATCCTGGCCGCGCTGCGCGCCATGGGCAGACGCACGCCGGTGCTGGTGCTCAGCGCCCTGAGCGCGCTGGACGAGCGCGTGCGCGGCCTCAAGGCCGGCGGCGACGACTATCTGGCCAAGCCCTTCGCCTTCTCGGAACTGGCCGCGCGCGCCGAGGCGCTGGTGCGCCGCTCGCGCCCCGGCCCGGAGATCCGCGTCATCGAGGTGGCCGACCTGCGCCTGGACCTGGGCAGCCGCAAGGCCGAGCGCGGCGGGCGGCCCATCGCGCTGCAGCCGCGCGAGTTCCGGCTGCTGGCCTTCCTGGCGCTGCATGCGGGCCAGGTGCTCACCCGCACCATGCTGCTCGAGGCCGTGTGGGACTACCAGTTCGATCCGCAGACCAACGTCATCGACGTGCAGGTCAGCCGCCTGCGCGCCAAGCTGGACGCGGGCGGTGGCCCCTCGCTGATCCACACCGTGCGCGGCGTGGGCTACCGGCTCGCGGCGCCGGCATCCGGCGACGGCCCCGCGCAGACATGAACGCGCTGCGCCGGCTGTGGCGCTCGGCCGGCTTCCGGCTGGCCGCGCACTACGCGCTGCTGGTGGGCATCACCATGCTGGCGGCGCTGGCCATCATCTACCTGCAGACGGTGGGCGTGCTGCACCAACGCATGGCGCGGCAGGTGAGCACCACCGCGCAGCAGCTCGCAACGCTGCTGGAGCGCGAGGGCGCCGACGCCGTGGTGCGCGAGATCGAGCGCACGCTGGCCGACGGCCGCAGCACCGACCAGGAGATGCTGCTGCTCGTGGACGCGCAGGGCCACCGCCTGGCGGGCAACCTCGACACCCTGCCGGCGCCCGGCGCCGACGGCCAGCGGCAGGTGCTGCGCAAGGGCCGCAGCGTGCGCGCCTGGCTGGTGGTGCGTCCGGTGGCCCAGGGCCACGTGCTGGTGGTTGGCAGCGACCTGAGCGACCAGCAGGCGCTGGAGGAACTGATCGTCAGCGCCAGCGCCGCCGCGGCCTTCGTCGCCATGCTGCTGCTGGCCGGCGGCGTGTTCGTGTTCCGCCAGGAGCTGGAGCGCAGCGTGGGCGCGGTGCGGCGCACGGCCGCGCGCATCGCGCTGGGCGACCTGCGCCATCGCGTCCCGCTGTCCGAGGACGACGACGAGTTCGCGCTGCTGGAGCAGGACGTCAACACCATGCTGGACCGCATCCAGTCGCTGATGGACGGCGTGCGCCACGTCTCGGACACCATCGCCCACGAGCTGCGCACGCCGCTCACGCGCATCCTCGCGCGCCTGCGCGCGGCGGACGACGACGGCGCCGACGCCGGGCAGCGCCGGGCGGCGATCCGGACCGCCATCGCCGAGTTGGAGGACCTCAACCGCGTGTTCGGCAAGCTGCTGCAGATCGCCGAGGCCGAGGCCGGCGCGCAGCGCGGCCGCTTCGGCGCAGTGGCGCTGCACACCATCGCCGACGACGTGGTGGAGCTCTACGGCGCCGTGGCCGAGGCGCAGGGCGCCATCGTGCTGCGCGAGCCGTGCGAGGCGCTGCAGGTGCAGGGCGACCGCGAGCTGCTGGCCGGCGTGGCGGCCAACCTGCTGGACAACGCGCTCAAG
>NZ_JBIQNC010000352.1:0-2481 GCF_044462705.1 Xenophilus sp. | reverse complement strand
CGGTGCTCCGGTCCCCGAGGGCGCCGACGCCGTGGTGATGCAGGAGGACGCCGAAGCGCTGCCGGCAGAGGACGGCGCGCAGGGCCTGGGCCGCGTGCGCATCCGCCAGGCGCCGGTGGCCGGCCAGCACATCCGCCGCGCCGGCGAGGACGTGCAGGCCGGCAGCGTGGTGCTGCAGCGCGGCACCCGTCTCACGCCGCAGGCCCTCGGCCTGGCGGCCAGCATCGGCTTCGCCAGGCTGCCGCTGGCGCCGCGCCCGCGCGTGGCGCTGCTGTCGACCGGCGACGAGCTGGTCATGCCCGGCGACGTGCCGCCGGAGCAGATGCCGCCCGGCGCCATCTACAACTCCAACCGCTTCTTCATGCGCGCGCTGCTGCAGCGCCTGGGCTGCGAGGTGCAGGACCTGGGCCTGGTGCCCGACCGGCTCGACGCCACGCTGGCGGCGCTGAGCGCCGCTGCCGCGCGCAACGACGTGGTCATCACCACCGGCGGCGTTTCGGTCGGCGAAGAGGACCACGTGCGCGCTGCGGTGGAGACGCTGGGCACGCTGGAGCTGTGGTCCGTCGCGATGAAGCCCGGCAAGCCTTTCGCTTACGGCTCGATTGCGAGGCAATCGAGCCGACGCGATGCGCCGAGTGTGGGCACCCCCCCTGTGCCCCCCCGCCAAGCGAGGGGGGGCATGGACGTCTCGACGGCCTGTCACGTCTGCGGCCTGCCCGGCAACCCCGTCTCCAGCTTCATGACCTTCATGCTGCTGGTGCGCCCCTTCCTGCTGGCGCTGCAGGGCGCCGCCGCCCTCGCGCCGCCGTCCTTCGAGATGCGGGCCGACTTCGACCTGCCGCGCGCCGACCGGCGCCGCGAGTTCCTGCGCGTGCGCTGCAACGCCGAGGGCGGGCTGGACCTGTTCCCCAACCAGAGTTCGGGCGTGCTGACCTCCACCGTATGGGGCGACGGTGTGATCGACCATCCGGCCGGCCGGACCATCGCCCGCGGCGACAGCGTGCGCTTCATCCCCTTCGCGGGCTGGCTGGCATGAACCTGACGGTGCGCTATTTCGCCTCGGTGCGCGAGGCCCTCGGCCGCGACAGCGAGGCCGTGCAGACCGATGCCGCCACGCTGGGTGCGTTGCGCGACGACCTGATCGCCCGCGGCGAACCCTACGCCGGCGCGCTGGCGCGCGGCCGGGCCGTGCGCATGGCGCTGGACCAGGTCATGAGCACGGATGCCGCCGCGCTGCGCGAAGGGGCGGAGGTCGCCTTCTTCCCGCCGGTGACGGGCGGCTGATTCAGGCGCCGGCGGGCGGTTCGTTCGCCGGACCGAAAGCGACAAGGACATCGTCCGCCTCGCCGTCGCCCGCGAGGAATTCGACGTCCACATGCTGCCCCAGGTTCACCGGCGCGCTGCGGCGTCCTCCGGGGCAGACCAGCACGCCGCCGACGCGGTACCAGTGGCGCGCGGGCCGGTGCTTGCCGCTGCGCGGCGTGCGGAAGCACTCGGTCACCGGCCCGGTGAGCGTCGCCAGTCGCAGCCCGCGGCCCGCCCGACGCCGGACCTGCAGCCAGCCGAGCGCAGCGATCGCGCTGCAGGTCAGCAGGCCGATCGCCAGCGTGAGGCCGAGCCGGCCGGCATCGAAGCCGCCCGCGAAGGCCAGGGGCAGCGTGCCCGCCGGCAGGGCCAGCGCGAGCACGAGGATCAGCTCGCGCGCATGCCATGCGGCGCGGCGATGGTCCCCGTCCTCCGACGGGCGGGTGCGGCGCGTGGCCGGCGGCGCCTCGGGATAGTGCGCCTCCAGCAGCAGGCCGTGCTGCGGCGCGATCGGCAGCCAGTGCAGCGCGATCTCGGTGCCGGCAAGGTGCTGGAGCCGGTCGATGCGCTGCTCCGGCGCCAGGCCCGGCCCGTCGAAGGGGCCGGCCAGCGGCCACAGGTGCAGCACCTCGCCGTCGACGGTGTAGCGCAGGCCGCCCTCGTCGGCGGCCTCCAGGGCGTGCAGGCGCCCGTGCGTCACCTGCTTCGCGCCGCCCGCCATCGCCTCGGCCAGCGGCCGCCACAGGCGCGCGCGCTGCCGGAGCAGCTTGCGCAGCAGGAGGCAGACGAAGAGCAGCACCGTGGCCAGCAGGGCGGCCAGGACGATGCGGTCGCTGCCTGCGGGGCGCCCGTGCAGCGCCAGGCCCAGCGGCGCGCTGCAGGCCAGCAGCAGGACGGCGCCGCCGAAGCCGAGGCGCGCTTCCAGGCGCCCCGCGGACAGGGCGTGGCGCAGCGCACGCAGGTTGTCGGGCGAAAGCGGGGCGGGCTGGGCGGGCGGCACGCGCGGCATTGTGCCGGGCATGGCACGGCCGCCGGGCGCTCACTGGACGGACACGCGGGCCAGCAGCCCGGCCAGGCGCCGGGCGAGCGCGTCCGAGGCGCACGTCATCGGCGCGCGCAGTTCGTTCGCCATCTCGCCCTGCTGCGCCAGCAGCGCCTTGAGCGGGCCCGGGTTGG
>NZ_JBIQNC010000351.1:0-2502 GCF_044462705.1 Xenophilus sp. | reverse complement strand
GCGAGCGTGCCGGCCAGGTGCCCGCGCGTGAACGCCTCCTCGAAGATCGAGTAGCCCGACCAGTCGGCATGCGCGAACAGGAGGCGGCCGGCCCGGTGCGGCAGGCCGCCGATGCGCGCCAGCAGCCCGGGCGAGGGCACGGCCATCGCATGACCGTAACGGGTGACCTCGATGCGCGTAGCCAGGCGCGGCAGGTCCGGGTGCGGCACGGCGAGCTCGGCCAGCAGCTCGTCGCGCCAGGCGGTCCAGGGCGCATCGAGCAGCCGCCGGCGGCCCTCGGCCACGTCCGCGCCGTCGAGGGCGCTGGGGCCCAGCGGCCGGTACCAGCTCAGGACGGTGGCGCGCGGCGTCGGATCCAGCGCCTGGTGGTTGGCGTCCACGTAGCCCAGGCCGCGTGCGCCGTACACCACGTTGTCCCAGCTCGGCGCGGCGCCGGGGCGGTCCTGCAGCGGCGCGCGCAGGTGCACGTTGGCGACCAGCCAGGGCGCGTGCTGCACCCGGGCGGCGGCCTCGCGCAGGAAGGACGGCGCGCCTTCGACGATGCGCGCGGCGACGAAGACGGGCAGGGCGACGACGGCCTGCGCGGCCTGCCAGCGCACGAGGCGCTGCGCGCGCGCGTCCCACGCATCGACCTCGACGCCGCCGCGCGTCTCGGCGATGCGCACGGCCACCTGGCCGACATGCAGCCGCTCGCCCAGCGGCGCGGCCAGGCGGCGGGTGAGCCAGCCGTTGCCTTCGGGCCAGGTGAGCACGGCGTCGCGCTCGCCGTCGTCGTCCTCGCCCGGTGCGTGGAAGCCGTGGCGGCTGGCGAAGTAGTGGAGGCCGGCCCAGGCCGAGACGTGCGCGAGGCCGGCGCCGTAGTCGTCGCGGCAGCAGTAGTCGAGGTACCAGCGCAGGTGCGGATCGGACAGGCCCTCGCGGTCCAGCCAGGCGGCGAAGGGCAGGGCGTCGAGTTCGAGCAGCAGGGGCGCCAGCGGCGCGCGCAGCGTCGGGATGGCGAAGTGCGCGGCGCGGCGCAGTGCGTCCACGCGGCGCGCGAAGCGGCGGTACTGCGCGAGCGTGGCCTCGTCCACGCCGTGCAGGGGCAGCAGGCCGTCCTGCCATTCGCCGCGGAAGAACAGGCGCTCCTGCGGGCTGTGGCACAGGTGGCGCTCGTCGTATTCCCAGCGGCCGGCCACGCGCCGGCGCAGGCCCAGCTCCTCCAGCAGGTCCTGCACCTCGCGCGCGTCGTCGCCCGGCGTGGGCAGGTAGTGCGCGCCGAGCGGGCAGGCGATGCCGCCGACGCGCCCGCCGCGCGCGTTGCCGCCGGCCTCGTCCTCCAGTTCGAGCAGCGCGACGTCGTCCACGCCGGCCAGGCGCAGCGCCCGCGCCGCTGCCAGCCCCGCCACGCCGCCGCCGACGATGACGACGCGCGTGCGGCGCGTCTCGGCCGGCGGCGCATCGCGCCAGCGGCCGTCGCGCAGCGCGTGGCCGCGCGCGACGTCGATGCCGGTGAAGCCGCCCTCGATGTCGGGCGTCGCGTCGCAGCCGGCCAGGGCAAGGGCGCCCGCGCCGGCACCGAGGAAGTCGCGGCGGCGCATCAGTGCCCCACGACCTTGCCCCACTCCTGCTCGTAGGTCGTCACCAGCACCTGGTTCGACAGGCGGTTGACCTCGGCCGGCACGCGGTCCATGTCGCGGGGGAAGTCGAACAGCAGCGGCAGCGTCTGCGCCGAGAGGAAGCGCAGGCCCGGCGGCAGGGCCTCGGGCAGCCGCCAGGGCCGGCGGCTGGCGATGACGAAGCCCCATTCGCCGAAGCTGGGCACGTGCGCGTGGTAGGGCGTGGCGGTGAGGCCCACCGACTCCACCGTCTGCACCACCGTCCAGAAGCTCCTGCGCGCCACCAGCGGCGAGGTGGTCTGGATCACCGCGTAGCCGCTGGCCGCGAGGCGCTTGTCGAGCAGCGCGTAGAAGCTGTTGGTGAAGAGCTTGCCGATGGCGAAGTTGGTGGGGTCGGGGAAGTCGACGACGATCACGTCAAAGAGATCGTCGGCCCCCACGCTCCCCGCTTCGCGTGGTTCGCTGCCCCCCGAGGGGGCGCTCGCGCCTTGGGGCGGCCCGGCGGCGCTCGAGCCCCCCTGCTGCAGCCACTTGAAGGCGTCGGTGTTGACGACCTTCACCTTGGGCGAGGCGAGCGAATGGCCGTTCAGCGCGGCCAGCGTCTCGTGCCCGGTGAAGAGCCGCGTCATGTTCGGGTCCAGCTCGACCAGCGTGACCTGCTCCACCGACGGGTACCTGAGCACCTCGCGCACCGCCATGCCGTCGCCGCCGCCGAGCACCGCCACCTTCTTCGGCGCGCCCTGCGCCGCCATCACCGGATGCACCAGCGCTTCGTGGTAGCGGTACTCGTCGCGTTCGGCGAACTGCAGGTTGCCGTTGAGGAACAGCCGGTGCCCGGCGCTGCCGCGGGTGACGACGATGCGCTGGTAGGGCGAGCTGGCGGCGAAGACGATGCGGTCCTGGT
>NZ_JBIQNC010000350.1:0-2503 GCF_044462705.1 Xenophilus sp. | reverse complement strand
GCATCTCCAGATCACCACTCCGAAGTGTTGGTGCGCTGGCAGTTGTGCCAGCAGCACCCTGCCGCATCCGGTAGGACGACGCCGGTTCTGGCTGTCGTAAGAGGATGAACGGTGCGTAAATGAGGCATTTTTCACGCACTTCTTGCGCCCCGCGCCGAAAGGGAAAGGCGCCCCGGGCTCACGCAGCGCCCGGGGGCATGCCGCGGTCGCGCACGCGCACGATCGCCTCGGCCCGGGTGTGCACGCCGAGCTTGTCGAAGATGCTCGAGACCTGGTTGCGCACCGTCTTCTCGCGCTTGCCCAGGCGCTGCGCGATGGCGGCGTTGTCCAGCCCCTGCGCAACCAGGTCCAGCACGTCCCGCTCGGCCGGCGTGAGGCCGCCGGGGCCGCCCTCGGCGCGGCCCGGCGTGTCCGCCGGCCGGCCCAGGAAGGCGCGCAGTTCGCTCAGGAACTCGGGCCATGCCGGCTCGCTGTCGAGCAGCACATGGTTGCGGCTGTCCAGCGGTACGAAGCGGGCCTCGGGGATCAGCGCCGCCAGCCGGCGCCCTTCCTCGAAGGGCACGCGCTCGTCGCCGCGCGCGTGCATCACCAGCGTGGGCACCCGCAGCTGCTGCGCCTGCCCGGTGACGTCGACCTGGTGGAAGGCCTCCAGCGTGCGCGCCGCCGCCTCCGGGCTGGCGGTGAGGCGCTCCAGCTCGTTCCACCACTGGTGCTGCGCCGGCGTGCCGTCGGGAATGAACTGGTTGGTGAACACCTGGCGGAAGGCCGGGTTGTCGCGGCCCCAGCCGACCCGGATCAGGTTGACCAGCGTCTCGGCCTCCAGCCGCTCGGCCGGCGGCCCGCCGCGCCGCAGCGCGCCACGCGCGTAGGCGCCCAGCAGCACCAGCAGCGAGACGCGCTCGGGATGGCGCACGGCGTAGGCGATCGCCACCGCGCCGCCCTGCGACATGCCGATCCGCGGAAAGCGCGCCAGCCCCAGGCTGTCGGCCACCGCCTCCAGGTCGCCTACCCAGGCATCGAGCGAGAAGGCGGCCACGTCGCGGTCCGACAGGCCGCAGCCGCGCTGGTCGTAGCGGATGTAGCGGTGCTCGCGCGAGAGTTCCAGCAGCCACGGCCGCCACACCGGGCTCACCAGATCGTGCTCGACATGGCTGAGCCAGTGCGCTGCGCGCAGCAGCGGCGGCCCGTCACCGATCGACGCGACGGCGATGCGCGTGCGATCGGGCGCAGTGCAGAAACGAAGGCTCTGGCGCCGCTGCATGCCCGATTGTGCGTCGGCATGAGGCGCATGTCCCATGCATCGACATGCGTATCCCGGCGCCGCGGGACGGCTGGCTCATGCGCGCGGCAGGCGCACGCCCGACCATCCATGGCCTGACGTTGATCCGACAGGCCCTACACACGAGGAGCATCCATGAACACCGCCACCCCTGCCGACCGCACGCAACGCTATGCCAGGACGATCGAGGCGTCCAAGCGCATCCGCTGGGACATCGACCGCGACGTGATCCGCGGCCGCAGCTTCGACGCGCGCGACAAATTCATGCCCGACGGCCTGTCGCTGGCGCCGGAACTGCCCTTTCTGGACGCAGCCGCGCAGCGCTTCTTCGGCCAGGTGCAGGGCCGCACCTACGCCCGCATGTTCGGGCTGGTGGAACGCTTCATCGGGGCCAAGATGCTCGACATCAGCCGCGAGCACTGGCTGGGCGACCAGGTCGCGCTGGAGGCGATCGTGCGCTTCACCGACGAGGAGCTGAAGCACCAGGAGCTGTTCCGCCGCATCGAGAAGCTGGTGGCCGACTGCATGCCCGAGGGCTACCGCTTCGACATATCGGCCAACGAGGTGGCCGGCTTCGTGCTGGGCAAGCGCACCTGGGCCGTGCTGGCGCTGACCTGCCACATCGAGCTGTTCTCGCAGGCGCACTACCGCGCCAGCATCGCCGCGGCGGACGACCTGTCGCCGCTGTTCAAGGACGTCTTCCTGCACCACTGGAAGGAGGAGTCGCAGCACGCCATCATCGACGAGCTGGAATGGGCGCGCGAGGACGCGCGGCTGGCCTCGCCGGCCGAGCGCGACGCGGCGGTGGACGACCTGATCGCGCTGGTGGGCGGCGTGGACGGCATCCTGCAGGCCCAGGCCCGCGCCGATGCGGCCTACTTCCTGCAGGTGCAGGGCATGCCGCCGGAGGGCGGACAGGCGCAGCAGGTGCACGACACGGTGCTCAAGGCCTACCGCTGGCAGTACATCGTCTCGGGCACGCTGGAGCCGCGCTTCCAGGCGATGCTGGCCAGCCTGGTCGACGAGCCGCAGATGCAGCGCATCCAGGCGGCGCTGGCGCCGCTGACCTACGCGGTGCCGGCGCAGGGTTCGGCGCTGCTGCACTGAAGCCGGCTCAGGCCAGCACCGTCCCGCTGGCCTCGCCGAAGCCGATGCGCACCGCGCCCGCGCGCTCGCACCAGCCGCGCAGCACCAGCGTGTCGCCGTCCTGCAGGAAGGTGCGCT
>NZ_JBIQNC010000349.1:0-2543 GCF_044462705.1 Xenophilus sp. | reverse complement strand
GAGCTTTCCGGCATCAGCACGGCATAGTGTTCCGGGTCTGATGCGGGGGGGTAATTTGGAGCGTCATCTGGGCTTACGTACTCTCCGGTCTTCTTCCATGAAATGACTGTTGTCTGGCCTGGGCAGGGGGGAGCCAAATACGTATACGAATAGAACGACACTGAGTAGTCGAACAAGGCATCGCGCGTTGTGAACGGGCCCAGTTGGAGGTCCGTTTTTACGTTCAAACCGCAAGAATGGAAGTCCCAGGCTGTGGGTTCTCTCTCAAGGTTGAACTCGAGGTAGCCCTTGCCCCAGTCTGCGAACGCGTTGTAGATCACTGGACCGGCCGCTAGGGGGGCCATCCTGTCGCCGCGAACCCACGACACGCACACCTGTTCGTCGCCCACCGCGGCGCCGTGCCAGGCGCCTGCGCAGATGACGGCCATTGCCGCGAGCGCGGCTCTCCGCCGCTGTCTTGGACGGTTCTTCATCGACTTCTCCCTGAATGCTTATGGTTCTACTTGCAACCATATCGCACGAAGAAATCGACTGGTAAGCGTCCGCGCTCCTCTCTCCTCCTTTGAGGAGGAGCTATTTCACGAACTGGTTGAGCTGGATGATCGGCAGCAGCACCGCCAGCACGATCATCATCACGATGGCGCCCATCGCCACGATCAGCAGCGGCTCCAGGATGGTCGCCAGGTGCATGGCGCGGCGCTGCACCTCGGCGCCGAGTTGCTGCGCGGCGCGCTGCAGCATCGCGGGCAACTGGCCGGTCTGCTCGCCCAGCCGCGCGAACATGGCGACGATGCCGGGGAAGCGCTTCTTCTGCGTCAGCGCCGAGGCCAGCGGCGCGCCCTCGCGCACCAGCACCAGCGCATCCATCGCGTCGGCGCGCATGGCGCGGTTGCCCAGCGTCTCGGCCGCCGCCTGCAGCGCGCGCAGGATGGGCACGCCGGCGCCCGTCAGCATGGCCAGCGTGCCGGCGAAGCGGGCCGCGTTGTAGCCGCGCGCCAGGCGGCCGACCAGCGGCAGCCTGAGCCAGGCGGCATCGAACTTCTCGCGCACGGCGGGCCGCAGCAGCATCACCCGCACGGCCACCACCACGGTGGCCAGCGCGCCCAGCATCAGCCAGCCGTGGTGGCGCACCACGTCGCTGATGGCGAGCATGATGGTGGTCAGCAGCGGCAGGGCGCGCTTGGTGCCGGCGAACACCGCGGCCACCTGCGGCACCACGTAGCTCACCAGGAAGATCACGATGACGATGGCGATCACGGTGACGATGGCCGGGTACATCGTCGCGCCGATCAGCTTCTGCCGCAGCGCCTGGCGCTGCTCCAGGTCGTCGGCCAGGCGTTCGAGCACCAGGCCGAGGTGGCCGCCCTGCTCGCCGGCGCCGATCACGGCGGTGTAGATGGGCGAGAACTCGCGCGGGTGCCGGCCCAGCGCGCGCGCGAAGCCGGAGCCGGCGTTGACCTCGGCGCGCAGTGCCGCCACCAGCCGGCGCTGCGGCTCGTTCTCGGCCTCGTCGGTCAGGGCCGTCAGGGCGCGCTCCAGCGGCAGGCCCGAGCCGACCAGGCCCGCGAGCTGGCGCGTCCAGACGGCGAGGGTGGTCGAATCGAACACGCGGCGCTGGCCCAGGCGGGCGAGCCAGCCGCCCTGCGGGACGCCGTCCTCGCCCTCGGCCTGCCCGACCAGGTCGACGGCGAGCGGGATCAGCGCCTGCGCGCGCAGCAGGCTGCGGGCGCTGCGGGCGGTGTCGGCCTCCAGCACGCCGGTGCGCGAGCGTCCTTCCTGGTCGATGGCTTCGAAGGCGTAGGCGGGCATGGTGTCGGGCGAAGGGGGATGCGGCGCTCAGCGCCGCAGGATGCCGCTGACCTCGACGTCCTCGCGCTCGAAGCTGCGGGTGCTGCGCATGCGCAGCGAGGCGTGGCCGAGGGCCAGGCTGGTGAGCAGCCGGCCTTCGTAGGGGCCGTCCAGCCGCGCGTCGCGGCAGGCCTGCAGGCTGAGCTGCACGGTGGCGTGCGCGCCGTTGCGGAAGTCGCTCGCGCTGCCGGCCAGCAGGCAGCGGGCGTCGGCCAGGCGGCCGGCCACGGCGCCGTCGGGGCCGATGGACAGCTCCACGCCCGAGGCGCTGCGGCGGGCGACATGGAAGCCGCTGGCGTCGAGCAGGAAGAACTCCAGCGTGCCCTGCCAGTGGCCGTGGTAGTCGGCGTAGCCCTGGGCATGCACGCCGCCGGCCAGGCACAGGGCGGCCATCGCGAGGGTGCTGCGGGTGCAGGCGGGCATGGCGGTGATTGTGGCCGGGCGGGCCTGCGGCGCGAAGCTCATTCGGCGACCCTCCGTCCTGCGGACGGCGGGGGCGGGCGCCTTCGCAGCGGCCGGGCGGCGCTCATTCGCGTGTCACGCGCAGCAACTCGGCGCGCGAGGTGACGCCGGCGGCCACCAGCCGCTCGCCGTCCTGCCGCATCGACTGCAGGGCGCCGCGCTCGGCGGCGGCGGGCAGCTCGCTCTCGGCCCCGCGGCCGCGGACCCGCGCGCGCACGGCGTCGTCGGGCACC
>NZ_JBIQNC010000348.1:0-2549 GCF_044462705.1 Xenophilus sp. | reverse complement strand
TCGAGCAGCACCGCCAGCGCCGAGGAGTCGAACTGCGCCAGCGCGCTCGCATCCACGACGGCCGACGTGCTGTTCTGGCCCGCCAGGCCCTGCTGCAGCATGCGCATGCAGGCAGGCGCCTCCTCCTGCGTCAGACGCACGGGCAGCACCAGCATCAGGGCGTCGGTCTCGGCCATGTCGGGATCAGGACTTGGCGCCCGACTTGTTGCGCTCCGCCAGGGTGGCGATCAGGCCGTCGATGCCCTTGCTGTTGATCTCCTGCGCGAACTGCGTGCGGTAGGTGTCGACCAGCCACACGCCCATCACGTTCAGGTTGTAGACCTTCCAGCCGTAGCCCTGGCCGGGCGTCTTCTCCAGCCGGTAGTCGAGTTGCACCGGCTCGCCGCGGCCGCGCACCTCGGTGCGCACCAGCACCTCCTGGTCGGTGGGCGAGCCGCGGAAGGGCTTGATCACCACCGTCTGGTCGCTCACCTGATCGAGCGCGCCGGCGTAGGTACGCACCAGCAGCTGCTTGAACTCGTCCTGCAGGCGCTGCTTCTGCTCGGGCGTGGCCTGGCGCCAGGCCGGGCCGACGGTGGCGGCCGTCATGCGCTGGAAGTTCACGTTCGGCATGATCTTGGAGTCGACCAGCTGCATGATCCTGCCGACGTCGCCCGCCTTGATGGTGGCGTCGGCCTTGATGGTGTCCAGCACCTCGGTGGACAGGCGCTTGACCAGCGCGTCGGGCGCCTCGTCGGCCGCCAGCGCCGGCCGCACCAGCCCCGTGGAGGCGCCGAGCGCCAGGGCGGCAGCGGCGGCCCACCGGCCCAGGTCGCGGCGAAGCAGAGCGTTTTTCATCATCCTGTGGTCCTTCCTTGTGGCGTTCTTTCTCGTGGCGTGCTCGCACCGTGCCTGTGATCCGATGCATCGGCGGGGGTTCCGCCGCCGCCGGCCGGGGATGCAACGAGGTGCAGCCGCGGGCGTCCTATTCCTCGTCGTCCGGTATCCGGCCGTCGTGCACCTCGCTGAGTCGCCGCTGCAGGTAGGCGTCGCGCATGAAGGCATAGGGATCGAGCGCGGCGTCGTCCAGCAGCCGCGTGGCGCGCAGCAGGCCGGCCCGGCGCTCCACCACCCGCAGCGCGCTCAGCGAGTTGCGGGCCGGGATGTCGTGCACGTGCCCCAGGGCATCGCCCTGGAAGTCCACCGGCAGGGCCGCGGTGTCGCGCACCGTCGACGGCCCCAGCAGCGGCAGCATCAGGAAGGGGCCGGAAGGCACGCCCCAGTGGCCCAGCGTCTGGCCGAAGTCCTCGTTGTGGCGCTCGATGCCGGCCTCGGAGGCGATGTCCAGCAGCCCGCCCAGGCCGAAGACGGTATTGACGTTCAGGCGCATGAAGGTCTCGGCGCTGCCCTGCAGCTTGAACTGCAGCACGTTGTTGGCCAGGTTCCAGACGTCGCCCAGGTTGTTGAAGAAGTTGGTCACGCCGGTGCGCGCGAACTGCGGCACCACGTCCTGGTAGGCCGTGGCCACCGGACGCAGGACGGCCCGGTCGACGCCGTCGTTGAAGCGGTAGACCCCGCGGTTGAAGGACTCGAGGGGGTCGCGGTTGCGCGGCGGCGCCTCGCCGGGCGCCTCGGCCTGGGCGAACGCCAGGCCGGCCGCGAGGCCCAGCGCCACGGCCGCGCCTGCGCGCCATGCCGTCTGCGTTCTGCGTGCTTTCATCGTCATTTCTTGTTTCCCGTCCCTGGGGTGCTGCTGCCTTCCGCCGCCTTGCTGTAGAGGAACTGGCTGATGAGGTTCTCCAAAACCACGGCGGACTGCGTGTCGGTCACGACGTCGCCCGCCTGGAGGTTCTGCTCGCCGGCGCCCGCCTCAATCCCGATGTACTGGTCGCCCAGCAGGCCGCTGGTCAGGATCTTGAACGAACTGTCCTTCGGGAAACTGTAACGACTCTGTAACGACATCAGGACGTCGGCCTGGAAAGTCTTGTCGTTGAAGGTGATGGATTCCACACGGCCGACCAGCACGCCGGAACTGCGCACGGCGGTCTGGGGCTTCAGGCCGCCGATGTTGTCGAAGCGGGCCGTCACCTGGTAGGTCTTCTGGAAGCTGAGGTTCAGCAGGTTGGCCGACTGCAGCGCCAGGAACAGCAGCGCCGCGGCGCCGAACAGCACGAACAGGCCCACCCACACGTCATTCTTCGATCGTTGCATTTCAATCCCTTTCAGCTTTCCCCTGCGCTGCGCATCGCCTGCAGTGAATGCAGCGCCGCCGAACCGGAGGCCGCGGAGCAGGCCATGCGGGGACACCCACGGAACCGGGGGTTGGCGAAGCGGAACGAAGTCCGCGAAGACCGGGGGTGTCTCATCATGAACTGAACATCATGGCCGTCAGCAGGAAATCCAGGCCCAGCACCGCCAGCGAAGCCACGACCACGGTGCGGGTGGTCGCGCGCGCGACGCCTTCGGGCGTGGCCCGCGCGGCGAAGCCCTCCAGCAGCGCCACGAAGGTCACGGCGATGCCGAACACGATGCTCTTGACGACGCCGTTGCCCAGGTCGCTGAACACGTCG
>NZ_JBIQNC010000347.1:0-2572 GCF_044462705.1 Xenophilus sp. | reverse complement strand
CGCTCGCACCAGCCGCGCAGCACCAGCGTGTCGCCGTCCTGCAGGAAGGTGCGCTGCTCGCCGTTGGGCAGCGTGATGGGCTGCTTGCCGCCCAGCGTCAGCTCCATCAGCGAGCCGGCCGCGTCGGGCGTGGGGCCCGACAGCGTGCCCGAGCCCAGCAGGTCGCCCGGCTGCAGATTGCAGCCGTTGACGGTGTGGTGCGCCAGGAGCTGCGCGGCGGTCCAGTAGGCGGCCTCCTTCACCAGCCCGTGCGTGAGGCGCGCGGGCGCCTCGCCCTGCTCGCGCATCTTCGCGGTCTGGACCAGCACCTCCAGCGTGATGTCGAGCTGGCCGCCTTCGCGGTTGGCCGCGCCGTCGAGGTAGGGCAGCGGCTGCGGGTCGCCCGCGGGCCGGGTGAAGGGCGCGCGGAAGGGCGCCAGCGCTTCCATCGTCACGATCCACGGCGACACGGTGGAAGCGAAGTTCTTCGCCAGGAAGGGGCCCAGCGGCTGGTATTCCCAGGCCTGCAGGTCGCGCGCCGACCAGTCGTTGAACAGGCCCACGCCGAACAGGTGCGCTTCCGCGTCGTCGATGCCGACGGGCTGCCCCAGCGCGTTGCCCTGGCCGACGTAGAAGCCCAGTTCCAGTTCGTAGTCCAGCCGCTTGCTCGGGCCGAAGCTGGGCTCGGCCGCCGGATCGGAGCCAGGCGCCTTGGTCTGGCCCTGCGGGCGCTTGAAGGGCGTGCCGCTGACGACGATGGAGCTGGCGCGGCCGTGGTAGCCGATGGGCACCCACTTGTAGTTGGGCATCAGCGGCTGGTCGGGCCGGAACAGCTTGCCGATGGTGGTGGCGTGGTGGATGCCGGTGTAGAAGTCGGTGTAGTCGCCGACGCGGCAGGGCACGGTGTACTCGCAGCCGGCCTGCGGCACCAGCGCCTGGGCCCACGCGGCCTGCTGCGCGCTGCCTTCGGCCAGGCCGTCGGAGAGCTTCGCGCGCAGCGCCTTGCGTTCGGCCGGCGCGGCGGCCATCAGCGCGTTCATGTCGTCGGTGTCGACGAGGCCCGCGGCGCGCAGGTCCAGCACCTGGTCGCCGATGGCCACGCCGATGCGCCAGGCCTCGCCGCTGCCCTTGCGGCGGAAGCGCCCGAAGGGCAGGTTCTGGATCGGGAAGTCGCTGCCTTCGGCGTTGGCGGACTCGACCCAGCTCGTGCGCTTGGGGTCGTGGGTGGCGTCGATGTCGTACATGGTGAGTCTTTCGTTCAGGGCTTGCTGAACTGGTCCTTGAGGCCGGCCCAGCAGTCGGCGTAGCCGGTGTCCAGCGGCGCGGTGTTCAGCGCGAAGGCGGTGGGGATGAAACGGTAGCGGCTCTCGAACATGAAGGCCAGCGTGTTGTCCAGCTTCTGCGGCTTCAGGTCGACCGTCGACGCCTTCTCGAAGGCTTCCTCGTCGGGACCGTGCGGCACCATCGCGTTGTGCAGGCTGGCGCCGCCGGGCTTGAAGCCGCCGGGCTTGGCGTCGTATTCGCCGTACACCAGGCCCATGAACTCGCTCATCAGGTTGCGGTGGTACCAGGGCGGACGGAAGGTGTCCTCCATCACCAGCCAGCGCGGCGGGAAGATGACGAAGTCGCAATTCGCCGTGCCGGGCGTGTCGCTGGGCGAGGTGAGCACGGTGAAGATCGACGGGTCCGGGTGGTCGAAGCTGATGGAGCCGATCGTCATGAAGTTGACGGTGTCGTACTTCACCGGCGTGAGGTTGCCGTGCCAGGCCACCACGTTGAAGGGCGTGCCCTTGGCCGGCGCGCGCCAGAAGCGGCCGCCGAACTTCTTGATGAGTTCGTAAGGGGCGTTGCTGTCTTCGTAGGCCGCGACGGGCGCCAGGAAGTCGCGCGCATTGGCCAGGCCGTTGGAGCCGATGGGGCCCAGCTCGGGCAGGCGGAACTGCGCACCGTAGTTCTCGCAGACGTAGCCGCGCGAAGGACCGTCGGGCACGGCCACCTTGAAGGCCAGCCCGCGCGGCAGTACGGCGATCTCGCCGGGCTTGACGTCGAGCACGCCCAGCTCGGTGGTGATGACCAGGCGGCCCTGCTGCGGCACCACCAGCAGCTCGCCGTCGGCGTTGACGAAGGCGCGCCGCTCCATGGACTTGGTCGCAAGGTAGACCAGCGAGCCGACGCCGCACTGCGCGTCGGCATCGCCGTTGGCGGCCAGGGTGCGCATGCCGTCGACGAAGTCGGTCTCGGCGCCGGGCTCGAAGGGCACGGGGTGCCAGCGCATCGGCTCGGGCGCGAGCGCCGTCTCGCGGTCGCCGCCGGTGGTCCACAGCGGTTGCGCGTAGGGCTGGTAGCGGCCGGCCACCACCGAGGGCTGGCGGCGGTACATCCAGGTGCGGCGGTTCTCGTGGCGCGGCGCAGTGAAGGCGGTGCCGGAGATCAGCTCCGGGTACAGGTCGAAGGGCGCGCGCTGCGGGCTGTTGCGGCCCTGCGGCAGCGCGCCAGGCACGGCCTCGGTGGCGTGCTCGTTGCCGAAGCCGCTCTGGTAGCGCAGGGTGTCGGCGGTAGAGGTCATGGTGTGGCTCCTCGATGGAAGGCGATG
>NZ_JBIQNC010000346.1:0-2602 GCF_044462705.1 Xenophilus sp. | reverse complement strand
TCGAAGGGCAGGCGCGCGGCCTCCTCGAAGCGTTCGCGGTTGCGGCCCGCGTAGGCCCAGGCCACGATGCCGATGAACAGCAGGAAACAGATGACGGTGGCGGCTTCGCGCAGGAAGGTGAGGTCCATGACGGCTCCCGGTTCAGGTGACGGCGGCTTACTTGAGCAGGCGGCCCAGCGACTGCAGGTAGGCGATCGTGGCGTCCATCTCGGTCTTGCCCTCGACCTCGGCGCGGGCGCCGGCGATCTCCTCGTCGGTGTAGGGCACGCCCACCTTGCGCAGCGCGGCCATGTGGCGCGGGATGGCGTCCGCGTCCACCGGCGTCTTCTCCAGCCAGGGGTAGGCGGGCATGTTCGACTCCGGCACCACGTCGCGCGGGTTGTTCAGGTGCACGCGGTGCCATTCGTCGCTGTACTTGCCGCCCACGCGGTGCAGGTCGGGGCCGGTGCGCTTGCTGCCCCACTGGAAGGGGTGGTCGTAGACGAACTCGCCGGCCACCGAGTAGTGGCCGTAGCGCAGCGTCTCGGCGCGGAAGGGGCGGATCATCTGCGAGTGGCAGTTGTAGCAGCCCTCGCGCACGTAGATGTCGCGCCCCGCCAGTTGCAGCGCGGTGGGCGGCTTCAGCCCGGCGATCGGCTCGGTGGTGGACTTCTGGAAGTACAGCGGCACGATCTCGACCAGGCCGCCGACGGCGACGACCAGCACGATCAGCACGATCATCAGGAAGTTGTTGGTCTCGATCTTCTCGTGGGAGAAGCCGGACTTCTGGCTGGGGGTGCTCATGCTCGTTGTTCTCGCTGTTCGTTCATGCGTGGGCCACGGCGGGGATGGGCGCGCGCGTCGCGCGGCCGCGGGCCACCGTCATCCATGTGTTCCAGGCCATCACCAGCATGCCGCCGAGGAACAGCACGCCGCCGGTCAGGCGCACCACGTAGAAGGGGAAGGTGGCCTTGACGCTCTCGGCGAAGGTGTAGGTCAGGGTGCCGTCGGGGTTGATGGCGCGCCACATCAGGCCCTGCATCACGCCGGCGATCCACATCGCGGCGATGTACAGCACGATGCCGATGGTGGACAGCCAGAAGTGCAGCTCGATGGCCTTGACGCTGTGCATCGTGGTGCGGCCGTACATGCGCGGGATCAGGTAGTACAGCGAACCCATCGTGATCAGGCCCACCCAGCCCAGCGCGCCGGCGTGCACGTGGCCGACGGTCCAGTCGGTGTAGTGCGAGAGGGCGTTGACGGTCTTGATGGACATCATCGGGCCCTCGAAGGTGGACATGCCGTAGAAGGACAGGGCCACGATCAGGAAGCGCAGGATCGGGTCGGTGCGCAGCTTGTGCCAGGCGCCCGAGAGGGTCATGATGCCGTTGATCATCCCGCCCCAGCTCGGCGCCAGCAGGATCAGCGAGAACACCATGCCCACTGACTGCGTCCAGTCCGGCAGCGCGGTGTAGTGCAGGTGGTGCGGGCCGGCCCACATGTAGGTGAAGATCAGCGCCCAGAAGTGCACGATCGACAGGCGGTAGCTGTAGACCGGGCGCTCGGCCTGCTTGGGGATGTAGTAGTACATCATCCCGAGGAAGCCGGCGGTGAGGAAGAAGCCCACGGCGTTGTGGCCGTACCACCACTGCACCATCGCGTCCTGCACGCCCGCGTAGGCCGCGTAGCTCTTCATCCAGCCGGCCGGGATGGCGGCGCTGTTGACCACGTGCAGCAGCGCGATGGCCAGGATGAAGCCGCCGTAGAACCAGTTGGCCACGTAGATGTGGCGCACCTTGCGCGTGCCCACGGTGCCGAAGAAGACGATCGCGTAGGCCACCCACACCAGGGTGATCAGGATGTCGATGGGCCACTCCAGTTCGGCGTATTCCTTGCCCTGCGTGTAGCCCAGCGGCAGCGAGATGGCCGCCGCCACGATCACCGCCTGCCAGCCCCAGAAGACGAAGGAGGCCAGCTTCGGCGCGAACAGCGGCACCTGGCAGGTGCGCTGCACCACGTGGAAGCTGGTGCCGATCAGGGCGCAGCCGCCGAAGGCGAAGATCACCGCGTTGGTGTGCAGCGGCCGCAGGCGGCCGTAGCTCAGCCAGGGGATGCCCAGGTTCAGCTCGGGCCAGGTCAGCTGCGCGGCGATGAGGACGCCGACCGCCATGCCGACCACGCCCCAGACCACGGCCATCAGGGAGAACTGGCGGACGACCGTGTCGTTGTAGACCGCCGCGGGTGTGTGGGTTGACTGCATCGTGGGTACGGTGGATGGGATGGAAGCCAGTTTCCGTGCCGGTTCCCGGCATCGGTTTGACGAAGATCAATCGCCGCGCAGAATGCGCTCGCCTTCCTGCTCGATGTCGTCGAACTGGCCACGCTCGACGGCCCACCACAGCCCGGCGATGATGAGCAGCACCAGCACGACCGACAGCGGGACGAGGACGAAAAGGATCTCCATCTTCTTTTCAGTTTTTGATTGCGCTGCGCGCCACCCGCATCGCATGAAACCGCTGGCAGGCAGCGGCTCCGATGGCCGCGGAGCAGGCCATGCCAGGGCACCCGCGGAACTGGCTTCGCCAGGCCGCTGGGTGCGACCCCCTCCAAGCCGAAGGCGCCA
>NZ_JBIQNC010000345.1:0-2618 GCF_044462705.1 Xenophilus sp. | reverse complement strand
CGCCAGAGGCGGACCAGTTCGGCGCTGTCGGCGGACGAGAGGGTGTCCTGCATGGGTCAACCTCGCCTGGAATCGGCCGCCCAGCCCTCACCCCGGCCCTCTCCCAGAGGGAGAGGGAGAAAAACCCGGCGATCACCCCGATCAAGAGGCCGCGGAGCAGGCCATGCGGGAACATCCGCGGAACTGGCTTGGCCAGGCCGCAGGATGTGCCCCCGCGAGGGGGTTGCCGGAGCGGAACGAAGTCCGCGCAGGCTGGGGGCGAGCCTAGTCCGCGCAGGTTTCATCGTCGGGGACCAGGCAGTTCGCCAGGCTCGCGCCGCGCGTGCGCAGGCCCGGCAGCGTCGAGGTGCTGGCCGCGGCCACCGCCTGGCCGCGTGGCAGCAGGATCCACAGCTGCCCGCGCTCCTTCATGCGGCGCGCCTGGGTCGCGGCGGTCTGGCCGTTGCCGAAGAAGTAGTCGGCCCGCACCGCGCCGCGGATGGCGCCGCCGGTGTCCTGGGCGATGGTCAGGCGCTGCATCGGCGTGCCCTTGCCGGGCTCGCGCGTGGAGACGAACACCGGGTAGCCCAGCGGCGTGCTGCGCGGGTCGACGGCGATGGAGCGGCCCGGCTTGAGCGGCACGCCCAGCGCGCCGACCGGCCCGTCGGCCGGCGCCGACACTTCCTTGAAGAAGACGTAGCTCGGGTCGGAGATGCCGGAGCCCGTCACCGCCCCGCTCGCCTTGCGGCCCGGCACCATCACCGCGCCGCTGGCCACCGGCCGCGCCAGCACGAAGCCGCGCGTGCGGATGGCGCCGACGTCGCCGATGTCGTCATCCTCCTCGTCATCGTCCAGCTGCAGCTCGATGGCGCCGCCGCGCGTCTTCACCGCGGTGCGCGTCTTGCCGCCCTTGCCCTTGGCCAGCGTGGGCCGGAAGGGCTGGCCGTTCTGCTCGGCGTAGCCCAGGCGGATGACCTGGCCGTCCTTGAAGCGGATGCGGCCCGAGCCCTGGATCTGCATCTCGTACAGCGCCGTGGCGCTGCTGACGAAGGCCAGCACCCTGGCGTTGGGCGCGCCGCGGGTCTCGATCTCCTCGCGCGTGAAGTAGGGCTTGATCTCGCGCCCGTCGATGCGCAGGCGGGCCTTGCGGTCGAGCGTGTCGCGCACGATCTTCGACAGGTCGAGCGCGTAGATGCCGGCCGCGCCCAGGTCGCGCGTGGACAGCCCCTGCTGCACCACCACGTTGCGCCCCTGCACGCGCGCGGCGACCACGCCGTTGCCGGCCGGCAGGCGCCGCGTGTCGAGGAACAGCATGTCCTCCGGCTGGCCGTAGACGGGATAGATGAAGGGCGGCGAATAGGTGCGGCTGCCCTCGATCTCGGGCTCGAAGTAGCCCGTCACCACGCCGTCGGGGCGGCGGTCGTCGTCGCGGATCTGGTAGGCGGCGAACTCGCGCTCGAAGAAGCCGCGGATGGCCGGGTCGCTCTTGCCGTCCACTTCGCGCGCGCGGTCGCAGACCTCCTTCCACAGCACGCCGCGGCCGGTGAGCACGCGGCAGCTCGTCAGGAAGGCCGGCCAGCTCTCGGAGAAGTCGTCGCGGCTCCAGCCGGGCACGTTGGCGAAGGGCACCGCCGTGTAGGTGGCCAGCTGCGTGGAGAAGGTGCGCGCCTGGCCGGCGACGCTGCTGCCGGGCGGCGGCGTCGACGGGCGTGCGGGCGCCGCCACGGGTGCGGGCGCCGGGGGCGGCGCCTCGGCCGTGGGCGCCGGTGCAGGCGCCGGCGCGGGGGCCGGATCGGTGAAGGGCAGGACGCCCGCGCAGCCGCCCAGGGCCAGGCCCAGGGCCAGCCCCAGGCCGGCCAGGCCGGGCCGCCTGGCGGGGATCGCTCGGGGATCGGTGGGATGCGTGTTCATGGCTCATCACTCCTTGTGCAGGGGCCCGTTCCTCGCGGGCCTTGTCTGCAGACGATCACTTCTCGACGATTCTGAAATGCGCGACGCCGTAGACGTCCTGGCAGGCGCCGCCCTGCGGGCACACGGGCTTGCCCAGCAGCGGCGTCGGCCCGTCGCCGCGCGCCGCCTCCAGCGCCGCCAGCACGGGCAGCGCGAACTGCGGGAACACGCCGTCGTTCTGCGCGCCGGACTGGCTGAAGTCGCGCTCGTGCTCGCTGACGACCACGGCGAACTCGTTGGTGCCGGGCGGGCCGCCGGCATTCATCGGCCACGAGGCGCGCGGCAGCGAGAGGCTGCCGCCGGCGTTGATCTTGTTGTACTTGTCCAGCAGGTTGGGGAAGAGCAGGAACATCTCGCCGCCGCTGGACAGCAGGTAGACGTAGACGTAGCCCTCGCGCTTGCTGCTCACCTCGAAGGCCAGCTTGTCGCGGCCGACCTGCACCTCGGGCTTGGCGGCCGAGGCGCTGACCTCGAAGCCGCGCGTGGCGCGCTCGCCCAGCGCCTGCAGCGACTGCAGCGGCGTGCGCGGCGAGGGCGGAGGGGGCGGCGGCGGGGGTGGTGGCGGCGGGGGCGGCGAGACCTGCATCACGGTCGTGGTCGAGGACGTGGACGTGCCGCCGGCCTGCGTGCCTGCCTGGCCGTCGTCGGGGCGCTGCTGCGTCCACCACCAGGCGCCGGCGCCCAATGCC
>NZ_JBIQNC010000344.1:0-2641 GCF_044462705.1 Xenophilus sp. | reverse complement strand
TTCTGCTTCTTCATCGTCTCGATCTGCATGGGCGTCGAGGGCTCGGCGAAGGACTCCATGTTCTTGATCTTCTGGTCCAGGTCGTTGTGCTTGTCGAACAGCCGCAGGAAGTGCGGGTCGCTGGCCTTGAGCCGGGTGATCAGGTCGCGGTATTCGGGAAACATGAGCGCACAGCCTCCTTCGATGGCGCGGCCGGGCCCATCCCGGCCGCCACCCCACTGTAGCGCCCCCCGGGCGCCGGACCTCACGGCCCGGCCCTTCACTCGATGGTGGCGCCCGAGGCCTTCACGATGTCCTTCCACTTCAGGTAGTCGGCGGCGAGCAGGTCGGCGAACTGCGCCGGCGTCATGGCCTGGAACTCGGCGCCCTGCGCGTGGATGGCGGCCTGCACGTCGGCGCGGGCCAGCAGCTTGTTGACCTCGGCGTTGAGCCGGGTCACCACCTCCTTCGGCGTGCCGGCGGGCGCGAACAGGCCGTACCAGGTGCTGACGTCGAAGTCCTTTCCGTAGCCCAGCTCGGCCACCGTCGGCACGTCGGGCAGCGAGGTGCTGCGCCGCGCGGAGGTGACGGCCAGCGGGCGCAGCTTGCCGGCCTTGAGCTGCCCGATGGCCGAGGGCAGCGAGGACACCATCAGGTCCACGTTGCCGGCCAGCACGTCCATCATGGCCGCGTTGCTGCCCTTGTAGGGCACGTGGCGGATCTGCACCTGCGCGGCGCTCTTGAAGATCTCGCCGGCCAGGTGGATGGTGGTGCCGTTGCCCGGCGAGCCGAAGGTGACGGCATCCGGCGCCTTGCGCGCGGCCTCGACCACGTCCTTGAGCGACTGGAACTTCGACTCGGTGCGGGTGACGATGACCACCGGCGTGTAGGCCACGTGGGCCACGGCGGCGAAGTCCTTGACCGGGTCGTAGCTGAGCTTCTTGTACAGCCACGGGGCGACGACCATGTTGTCCTTCTGCCCCATGACGATGTCGTAGCCCGTGGGCTGGGCGCGCGCCGCCTCGGCGATGCCGATGGTGCCGCCGGCGCCGCCGCGGTTGTCGGGCACCACCGTCCAGCGCGTCACCTCGGTGAGCTGGGTGGCGATCAGGCGCGAGAGGATGTCGGTGCCGCCGCCGGGCGGGAAGGGCACGATCAGGCGGATGGGCTTGGCAGGCCAGGCGGCCTGCGCGAGGGCGGGGCCGGCGGCGGCGCCCAGGGCCAGGGCCGGCAGGGCGCGCAGCAGGGCGCGGCGTGGGATGTCGTTGTGCATGGGGTCCTCGTGTGTCTCTGTCTCCGCAGGGGGCGCGGGCGGTGGGCGGGCCGTCGTCGCGGCGCCGGGGGCGCCAGTGTGCCCAAGCGGCCGCGCGCAGGGTTTTCCGGCTCGCGAGGGGTGGCTTGCCGAGGGCAGAAGGCCGGCCCGCCGCTGGCCGAAGGTCGCTACTTTTTTTCAATAGCGAACAAGCGCCATCCTCATTGAACGCAAGCCCGTTTTCCTCACCCATCGTACGCACTATTCCGTAGCGTCCGGTCAGCCACGGGTCAGCCTCGCCGCACGACCCTCGCCGCCTCGACAACCAAGGTGGAGACTTATGGCGATCAAGAGCCAGGCTGACTTTTTCTCGGGTGTGATGTTCATGGTGATCGGCGGCGTGTTCGCCATCGGCTCGACGAACTACACCATCGGCGACGGGGCCCGCATGGGGCCCGGCTACTTCCCGCTGATGCTCGGCATCCTGCTGGCGCTGCTGGGCGCGGCGATCGTGTTCCGGTCGCTGGTGGTGGAAACGCCCGACGGCGGCCGGATCGCCCGCTGGGCCTGGAAGCCGCTCGGCTTCGTGCTCGGCGCCAACCTGCTGTTCGGCGTGCTGCTGGGCGGGCTGCCCAGCATCGGGCTGCCGGCGATGGGAATGATCATCGCCATCTTCGCGCTGACCATCGTCGCGAGCATGGCGGGCAGCCAGTTCCGGCTGCGCGACTCGGTGCTGCTGGCGGTGGTGCTGGCGGTGGGCAGCTACGTGGCCTTCATCCTGCTGCTGAAGCTGCAGATCCAGGTCTGGCCGACCTTCATTTCCGGCTGAAGAAGAAAGCGGACCATGGATTTCCATCTCTTCCAGAACCTCGCCACGGGCTTCGGCGTCGCCGTCTCGTGGGTCAACCTGCTGTATTGCCTGATCGGCTGCATCCTGGGCACGCTGATCGGCGTGCTGCCCGGCATCGGCCCGGTGGCCACCATCGCCATGCTGCTGCCGGCCACCTACGCGCTGCCGCCGGTGTCGGCCCTGATCATGCTCGCCGGCATCTACTACGGCGCGCAGTACGGCGGCTCCACCACCGCCATCCTGGTCAACCTGCCGGGCGAGTCGTCCTCGGTGGTGACCTGCATCGACGGCTACCAGATGGCCAGGCAGGGCCGGGCCGGGCCGGCGCTGGCCGCGGCGGGCCTGGGCTCCTTCTTCGCCGGCTGCGTGGGCACCATCATCCTGGCCGCCTTCGCGCCGCCGCTGACCGAGCTGGCCTTCAAGTTCGGCCCCGCCGAATACTTCAGCCTGATGGTGCTGGGCCTGATCGGCGCCGTGGTGCTGGCCTCCGGCTCGCTGCTCAAGGCGATCGCGATGGTGGTGCTGGGCCTGCTGCTGGGCCTGGTGGGCACCGACGTCAA
>NZ_JBIQNC010000343.1:0-2657 GCF_044462705.1 Xenophilus sp. | reverse complement strand
CCACGCCATCGTCGACCACCACACCTACGTCTTCCTCGGCGACGGCTGCCTGATGGAGGGCATCAGCCACGAGGCCGCCGCGCTGGCCGGCGCGTGGAAGCTGGGCAAGCTGATCGCCCTGTACGACGACAACGGCATCAGCATCGACGGCAAGGTCGCGCCCTGGTTCGTCGACGACAGCGCCAAGCGCTTCGAGGCCTACGGCTGGAACGTGATCGGCCCGGTCGACGGGCACGACGCGCAGGCCGTCTCCAAGGCCATCGCGCAGGCCCGCAAGGCCAAGGGCGACAAGCCGTCCTTCATCATCTGCAAGACGCAGATCGGCAAGGGCAGCCCCAACCGCGCCGGCACCGCCAAGGCGCACGGCGAGCCGCTGGGCGCCGACGAGATCGGCCTGACGCGCAGCGCCATCGGCTGGACGCATGCGCCCTTCGAGCTGCCCGAGGCCGTCTACCAGGACTGGGACGCCAAGGCCCGCGGCGCGGACGCCGAGGCCGCATGGAACGAGAAGTTCGCCGCCTATGCGAAGGCCTTCCCCGACCTGGCCGCCGAGTTCGAGCGCCGCATGCAGGGCGAGCTGCCGAAGCACTTCGACCAGACCGTCGTGGACGCCGTGCTGCACGCCCACACCAAGGCCGAGACGGTCGCCAGCCGCAAGGCCAGCCAGCTCGCGCTGGAGGCCCTCACCGCCCAACTGCCCGAGCTGCTGGGCGGCAGTGCCGACCTGACCGGCTCCAACCTCACCAAGACCGCCGCCACACCCGACCTGCGCTTCGACGCCAAGGGCGAGGTGGTCAAGACGGAAGCCGGCCAGATCGGCCGCCACATCAACTACGGCGTGCGCGAGTTCGGCATGGCCGCCATCATGAACGGCGTGGCGCTGCACGGCGGCTACATCCCCTACGGCGGCACCTTCCTCACCTTCAGCGACTACAGCCGCAACGCCATCCGCATGGCCGCGCTGATGAAGCAGCGCGTGATCCACGTCTTCACGCACGACTCCATCGGCCTGGGCGAGGACGGCCCCACGCACCAGTCCATCGAGCACGCCGCCAGCCTGCGCCTGATCCCCAACCTGGACGTCTGGCGCCCGGCCGACACGGCCGAGACCACCGTGGCCTGGGCCTGCGCGCTGCGCAACAGCCGGCGTCCCACGGCGCTGCTGCTGTCGCGCCAGAACCTGCCCTACGCACCGAAGGACGCGCTGGCCGACATCAGCCGCGGCGCCTACGTGCTGGCCGAGCCCGAGCGCGTCGGCCTGAAGAACAGGAAGGCCAAGGCCGTCATCATCGCCACCGGTTCCGAGGTGCAGCTCGCGCTCAAGGCGCAGGAGCTGCTGGCTGCGAAGAAGATCGCGGTGCGCGTGGTCTCCATGCCCAGCACCACCACCTTCGACCGGCAGGACGCGAAGTACAAGAAGTCCGTGCTGCCCGCCGGCCTGCCGCGCATCGCGGTCGAGATGGGCGTCACCGACTTCTGGTGGAAGTACGGTGCCGCGGCGGTGGTCGGCATCGACACCTACGGCGAGTCGGCCCCGGCCGGCGTGCTGTTCAAGCACTTCGGCTTCACGGCGGAGAACGTGGCGGCGACGGTCGAGGCCGCGCTGGCGCGCTGAAAGCCACCCGAGCAGATTTTTCAACCTTCAGGAGCATTCGCATGACGATCAAACTGGGCATCAACGGATTCGGCCGCATCGGCCGCAACGTGCTGCGCGCAGCGGTGCAGAACTTCCCCGACATCGAGATCGTGGGCATCAACGACCTGCTGGAGCCGGACTACCTGGCCTACATGCTCCAGTACGACTCGGTGCACGGCCGCTTCAAGGGCGAGATCGCCGTCGAGGGCAGCACGCTGATCGTCAACGGCAAGAAGATCCGCCTGACGCAGGAGCGCGACCCGGCCAACCTCAAGTGGAACGAGGTCGGCGCCGACGTGGTGCTCGAATCCACGGGCCTGTTCCTCACCAAGGAAACGGCGCAGAAGCACATCGACGCCGGCGCCAAGAAGGTCATCCTCTCGGCGCCCTCCAAGGACGACACGCCGATGTTCGTCTTCGGCGTCAACGACAAGACCTACAAGGGCGAGGCGATCATCTCCAACGCGAGCTGCACCACCAACTGCCTGGCGCCGCTGGCCAAGGTGCTGAACGACAAGTGGGGCATCAAGCGTGGCCTGATGACCACCGTGCACGCCGCCACCGCCACGCAGAAGACCGTGGACGGCCCGAGCAACAAGGACTGGCGCGGCGGTCGCGGCATCCTGGAGAACATCATCCCCAGCAGCACCGGCGCGGCCAAGGCGGTGGGCGTGGTGATCCCCGAACTCAACAAGAAGCTCACCGGCATGAGCTTCCGCGTGCCGACCTCCGACGTGTCGGTGGTGGACCTGACGGTGGAACTGAACAAGGACGCCACCTACAAGGAAATCTGCGCCGAGATGAAGGCGCAGTCCGAAGGCGCGCTCAAGGGCATCCTGGGCTACACGGAAGACAAGGTCGTCGCCACCGACTTCCGCGGCGACGCGCGCACCTCGATCTTCGACGCCGAGGCCGGCATCGCGCTGGACGGCACTTTCGTCAAGCTGGTGAGCTGGTACGACAACGAGTGGGGCTACTCCAACAAGTGCCTGGAGATGGCGCGCGTGGTGAGCAAGTAAGC
>NZ_JBIQNC010000342.1:0-2665 GCF_044462705.1 Xenophilus sp. | reverse complement strand
CGACCCCCAATGCCGCGCCGCGCCCGCCGCCGCACACCGGCGGCCGGTCGCGCTTCGGCGACGCCGGGGCAGTCTAGGGAGCGGCCCCCTGCGGGGCCAATTTGCAGGATGGCCTAAGGCTTATGGACTACGTTCGCCGAGCGGCACGCGGCAACGCTCATTCGGTGGCCGCCGGGCGGTCCAGCCGCTCGATGCCCAGGGCCTTGAGCACGTACTTCTCGTACACCGGCTCGGAGGAGCCGTTGCGCACCTTGTAGAGGAAGTACTTCTCGAAGGCGACCTTGGCCAGGTGCACCCACTTGCCCTTCCTGAACCAGTTGACGTTGCGCGGCGGGATCTGCGGCAGCGCCACGAAGGCGGCGCCGGTGTCGCCCATGTCGGCCAGGCAGATCGCGTTCCAGCTGCCGCGGGCGGTGGCGGCGCGGCCGGCCAGGTCGGCCTCGATGTTGTGCACGATGGCCGTGACCATGGTCTCGATCATGTAGCCGGTCTTGGGCGCGCCGGTGGCCACCGGCGTGGCCTCCACCGGCGGGATGGCGATGCACACGCCGGCCGAGAAGATGTTGCGCCACCGGCGGCTGCGCTGGTGCTCGTCCACCAGCACGAAGCCGCGCGGGTTGCACAGGCCCTCCACCGCCGCCACCGGGTCCACGCCGCGGAAGGCCGGCAGCATCATGCCGTAGGCGAAGGGCAGCTCGTGCTCCTTCTTCGGCTGCCCCTGCTCGTCCAGCTCGGCCACGAACATGCGCCCCGGCTCCACGCGCGTGACCCGGGCGTTGGTGATCCAGCGGATGTCGCGGCTGCGCAGTTCGCTTTCCAGCATGCTCTTGGAGTCGCCCACGCCGGCCAGGCCGAGGTGGCCGATGTAGGGCTCGGGCGTCACGAAGGTCATCGGCACCTTGCTGCGCAGCTTGCGCCGCTGCAGGTCGGTGCTGAGGATGAAGGCGAACTCGTAGGCCGGGCCGAAGCACGAGGCGCCCGGCAGCGCGCCGACGACCACCGGCCCGGGCGCGCGCAGGAAGCGCTCGTATTCGGCGCGGGCGCGCTCGGCGTGGTCCACGGTGCAGACCGACTGGGTATGGCCTTCGGGGCCGGCGCCGGGCACCTCGTCGAACGCCAGCTTCGGGCCGGTGGCGATCACGAGATAGTCGTAGTCCAGCCGGGCGCCGTCCTGCAGTTCGATGAAGCTGCCGTCGGCGTCGATGCGCGTGGCGGGCTGCGCGACGAAGTCGATGCCGCGCTTGCGCAGCACCGGCGCGATGGGCACCGTGATCGCGCCGCGCTCGCGCCAGCCCACCGCCACCCAGGGGTTGGAGGGCACGAACTGGAAGTGGTCCACGGCGCTGACCACCGTGATGCGGTGCGCGGCGCCCAGGCGGGCGCGCAGCTCGAAGGCGGCCGGCATGCCGCCGATGCCGGCGCCGAGGATGACGATGTGGGCCATGGTCGATGTCTCCTTTGGGTTGATGTCCGGGGGCAGGGGCGCTTCAGTCCGCCGGCGCGCGGCCGGGCCCGAGCGCGTCGGCCAGGCGATGAAGCCGCGGCGCGTCCAGCGCGCCGGCCAGCCGCGCGAGGCGCAGGCCGTCCAGCTGCACCTGCACCCGCGCCTGCGCCAGGGCCAGCCGCGCGGCGGCGGCGTCGTTCTCGGCATTGAGCAGGTCGAGCGTGGTGCGGTCGCCGGCCTCGCGGCCGGTGCGGGTGGCGTCGAGCCGGGCGTCGCCGGCGCGCACGGCGGCGGCCAGCGCCGCGGCCTGGCCGCGCCCGACGGACACGCCGAGCCACGCGGCGCGCGCCTGCTGCAGCGCCTCCTGGCGGGCGCGGTCCAGCTCGGCCTGCGCCTGGGCCACGCGCGCGACGGCCTCGTCCTGCCGCGCGCTGCGCGCACCGCCCGTGTACAGCGGCAGCGTCAGCTGCACGCCCACCGAAGCCTGCGTCTGCCGCTGGCTGGCGCGGCCGAAATCGCCGCTGCCCGACAGGCGCTCGCGCCCCGCGCGCGCGACCAGGTCGACCACCGGCGAGAGCGGCAGATCGGTCTTGCGCGCCTCCTGCTCGGCGCCGTGCAGCCGCAGCACCGCCTGCCGCACGACGGGACTGTGCTGGGCCACGCGGCCGAGCCACTCGATCAGGTCGCCCGCCTCGCCGTCGGCGGGCAGGCCCGCCGGCAGCGCGAGGTCCGCGATCTCCCCCGGCGGCAGGCCGGTGAGGTCGGCCAGCGCGGCGCGCCGCAGCTCGACCTGGGCCTGCGCCGCCAGCCGCTGGGCGCGCAGGCCCTCGGCGCGGGCGGCGGCCTCGTGCACGTCGGTGATGGGCTTGTCGCCCAGCTCGAAGCGGTCCTGCGCCTCCACCCGGGCGCGGGTCACGGCCTCCAGCTGGCGTTCGATCAGGCGCAGTTGCTCGGCGGCCAGGGCCAGGTCGAAGTAGCGCTCGGCCGTGCGCAGCATCAGCGCGGCCTGGGCATCGCTCCATTCCAGCTCGGCGCGCTGCACCGCCAGCCGCAGCTGCTCGGCCTGCGCGTCGCGCTGGCGGTCGTACAGCGGCTGGCGCAGCTCCAGGCCGGCCTGCGTCCGGGTGCCGCCGTGCACGGAGGTGTCGAAGGCCACGCCGTCCGAACTGCCGGTGCCCGGCGCCGAGAAATGGGCGCCGCGCGTCGCGCTCTCGGCGCTGG
>NZ_JBIQNC010000341.1:0-2728 GCF_044462705.1 Xenophilus sp. | reverse complement strand
GACGTGATGCTGGCCCGCCCCGACAAGATGAACGCGCTCGATCCGGCGATGTTCGACGCCGTCAACGACACCATCGCCCGGCTGCGCGAGGCGCGCGGGCTGCGGGCCGTGGTGTTGCACGGCGAGGGCCGCGCCTTCTGCGCCGGGCTGGACATGGCCAGCATGGCCGGCGCTGCGCAGGGGCAGGGCATGGGCACGCTGGAAGAGCGCACGCACGGCCTGGCCAACCGCTTCCAGCACGTGGCCTGGGGCTGGCGCGAGCTGCCGGTGCCCGTCATCGCCGCCGTGCACGGCGTCGCCTTCGGCGGCGGCCTGCAGATCGCGCTGGGCGCGGACGTCCGCATCGCCGCGCCGGACGCGAGGCTCAGCGTGATGGAGATCAGGTGGGGCCTGGTGCCCGACATGGCCGGCTGCGCGCTGCTGGCGCCGCTCGTGCGCGGCGACGTGCTGCGCGAGCTGGTCTACACCGGCCGCATCGTGGAAGGCACCGAGGCGGCGGCGCTCGGCCTGGTCACCCGCACCAGCGCCGAACCGCTGGAGGATGCACGCGCGCTGGCGCGGCAGATCGCGGCCGCCAGCCCGCAAGCGGTCCGCGCCGCCAAGCGGCTGATGGCGCTGGCCGAGACCGCCCCGCCGGCCGAGGTGCTGCTGGCCGAAGCGCGCGAGCAGCAGGCGCTGATCGGCAGCCCCAATCAGGCCGAGGCGGTGCGCGCGGGAATGGAGAAACGCGCGGCGCGCTTCGCCGACGCGGACTGACTGACAGGCCTTCAGCGGCCCGACTTGTTCTTCACGCTGCTGACGCCGGCGTCGATGGTGCCGAAGACCTCCACGCCGCTGCGCGTGGCGGCCGGCGCGCCGTCGCCGCCGGCCGGGCTGGCGCATCCCGAGGCGAGGGCCGCCAGGCCGAGCACGCACAGGGCCACGCAGATCCGCTGCAGGAGCCCGCTCATGCCGCCGGCCGTCCGTAGTGCGCCGTGAAGCTGGCCTTGCCCAGCAGGTTGGCGTTGATTATGAAGCCGGCCAGCGCGGCCGTGGGGTCGGGCGGCAGTTCCAGCTTCTCGACGCCCAGCGCGTACACGGTGAAGACGTAGCGGTGCGGCTTGTCGCCGGGCGGCGGGCACATGCCGCCGAAGGCCGAGACGCCGTAGTCGATACGGATGTGCGAGGCGCCGGCCGGCAGGTTGGCGCCGCCGGCGGCGCCGGCATCGGCCTTCAGTTCCGTCACCGAGGCGGGGATGTCCACCACCATCCAGTGCCAGAAGCCCGAACCGGTGGGCGCGTCCGGGTCGTACACGCTGACGGCGAAGCTCTTCGTGCCCGCCGGCGCGCCGCGCCACTGCAGCGCGGGCGACTTGTTCTCGCCGCTGCAGCCGAAGCCGTCGAACTCGAAGCGCTTGTCGATGGTGCCGCCTTCGGCGATGTCGGGACTGTGAAGGGTGAAGCTGCTCATGGTCTGCATTTCTCCGGAAGGCATCGAGGGTAGCGCACGGCCGCGGGCCGCTCAGGAGGAGGCGGCGGACCGCAGCAGCACGGGGCCGACCACCTCGTAGATCACCTGCACGCCGTCGATGCGGGCCGGCAGGCCGGCGACCGACGCCGACGGCTCGCGCAGGTTGACCTTCACGGCGTAGGAGCCGCCGATCTTGCACAGCCCGGCGCCGACCACGGGCGAGCATGCCGACGCCGCGGCCACGGCCTTGGGCTTGGCCTTGCGCGCTTGTTCCATGGTGGTCTGCATGGGTGCTTCGTCCTCGGGGAAAGAAAGGAGGGTGCGCCGGTGCGCTGCGGTCCTCAATGCACGCCGGCCGGGCCGCCGAGCTTCACGCCGAGCAGTTCGGCCACGCGCCGCAGGTCGTTGGCGTAGGTGACGCCCAAATCATTGTGGCCCCCCTGGTCGCTGCCTGCAAACAGCAGCCCGAACGCCCGCCCCTGCATGTCGAATATCACCGAGCCGCTGTCGCCGCCCGAGCTGAAGGGGCGCCCTTGCTCGGCGCTGCTGATCTCCGTCTGGCGGTCGAAGCCCAGCTCGCCGCGCTCGTAGCTGACCACCACGTCGTCCACCTCGATGGCGCTGACCACGCCGCGCGTCAGGCCGGTGGTGCGCCCGAGCTTGAACACGGGCTCGCCCGGCTCGACCGGCGTCTCGCGCAGGCCGGCCCAGGCGGCCGGCGCGTCGGTCAGCAGCGTGGGCTCGAAGGGCACGCCGGGCTGCAGGGCGGCGATCGCCGCGTCGACCTCGTTGTTCATGCCCGGCCGCAGGGCCACGTGGTCCAGCAGATGCGCCACCGCGTCGCTGCCCCGCTTGCCGCCGTCGTAGGCGCCGGGCTGCAGGATCGGATCGCCCTGGCGGGCCTTGTTCTCGTTGGCCAGCACGTGGTTGTTGCTCAGGATCACCGCCTGCCCGCTCTCGACGTGCGTGCCGAAGGCGCCCAGCGTGCCGGCCGTGACATTGACGTGGCCGCAGGAGCAGCCGATGCGCAGCGGCCGTTGGCGCTGCTGGTACCAGGGCCGCGTCGCCGCGGCCGTGCCGGGCTGCGCCCGCCGGGCTGCGCGGGCGCCCTTGAATACGGTGCCGATGTAGTCGATCTGCACGGACGGGCCGGCGACGCGCTGGATGCCGGCCTGCAATGTCTCGTCGAGCGCGGCCGTGCGCCGCTGCAGGCGCACCGCCAACTCGTAGGTGCCGGGCTCGGCGCCGCGGGCCAGGCCCAGCGCCACCCCCGGCCGG
>NZ_JBIQNC010000340.1:0-2735 GCF_044462705.1 Xenophilus sp. | reverse complement strand
AGATGTGCGCCGACGCCTGGCGCTGGCAGCAGGGCAATCCGCGCGGGTACGAGTAGAGAGCGAGGTTTTGGCTCCTCTCCCCTCTGGGGAGAGGCTGGGTGAGGGGCAGGGGGCGATGGCGAAGCCGCGTGGGTGAAGATGCGCCGCCGCCCTCACCCCAGCCCTCTCCCAGAGGGAGAGGGAGCAATGCAGGCGGCTACCGGGCGCGGATCATGGTGCCGTAGGCCTGGTCCGTCAGGATCTCCAGCAGCATCGAATGCGGCACCCGCCCGTCGATGATGTGCACCGCGTTCACGCCGCTCTTGGCTGCATCCAGCGCACCCTCGATCTTGGGCAGCATGCCGCCGGAGATGGTGCCGTCGGCGAACAGGTCGTCGATTTCGCGCGCGCTCAGGTTGGTCAACAGCTGGCCGTTCTTGTCGAGCACGCCGGGCGTGTTGGTCAGCAGCACCAGCTTCTCGGCCTTGAGCACCGTGGCCAGCTTGCCGGCCACCACGTCGGCGTTGATGTTGTAGCTCTCGTTCTCCTCACCGAAGCCGATCGGGCTGACGACGGGGATGAAGGCGTCGTCCTGCAGCGCCTGCACCACGCCGGGGTCGATCGAGACGATGTCGCCGACCTGGCCGACGTCGTGCATCAGCGCCGGGTCGTTGCGGTCGGCCATCTTCAGCTTCTGCGCGCGGATCAGGCCGCCGTCGCGCCCCGTCAGGCCCACCGCCTTGCCGCCGGCCTGGTTGATCAGGCCGACGATGTCCTGCTGCACTTCGCCGGCCAGCACCCATTCGACGACTTCCATCGTCTCGGCGTCGGTCACGCGCATGCCCTGGACGAAGTGGCCCTTCTTGCCCAGCTTGTTGAGCGCCGCCTCGATCTGCGGGCCGCCGCCGTGCACCACCACCGGGTTGATGCCCACCAGCTTGAGCAGCACCACGTCCTCGGCGAAGTCGGCCTGCAGCGCCGGGTCGGTCATCGCGTTGCCACCGTACTTGATGACCATGGTCTTGCCGTGGTACTTGCGGATGTAGGGCAGCGCCTGGGCCAGGATCTCGGCCTTGTCGCGGGGAGGGATGTTGAGCACGGGGTCGGTCATGGCGGCGGCGGTCGGCGCAGTGGGGGAATGCGGAAATTGTGCCGCAGGAAGCTGACGGGCCGCCGCGCCCCGGCCGCTCAGTACGACTTCGGCAGCCCCAGCACCCGCTCGGCGACGAAGTTCAGGATCATCTGCGGGCTGACCGGCGCGATGCGCGGGATGTAGCACTCGCGCAGCAGCCGCTCGACGTGGTATTCCTTCGCGTAGCCCATGCCGCCGAGGGTGAGGATGGCATTCTGGCAGGCGTCGTGCGCCGCCTCGGCCGCCAGGTACTTGGCGGCGTTGGCCTCGGCGCCGCAGGGCTGGCCGGCGTCGTAGAGCGTGGCGGCCTTCATCACCATCAGGTCGGCGGCCTCCAGGTTCATCCAGGCACGCGCCAGCGGGTGCGCCACGCCCTGGTTCTGGCCGATGGGGCGGCCGAAGACGACGCGCTCGCCGGCGTACTGCGCCGCGATGCGCAGCGCCGCGCGGCCCAGCCCCACCGCCTCGGCGGCGATCAGGATGCGTTCCGGGTTCATGCCGTGCAGGATGTACTCGAAGCCGCGGCCCTCCTCGCCGATGCGGTCGTCCTCCGGCACCTCCAGGCCGTCGATGAAGAGCATGTTGGAGTCCACCGCGGCGCGGCCGAGCTTGTGGATCTCGCGGACTTCCACTCTGCTGCGGTCCAGCGCGGTGTAGAAGAGCGTGAGGCCCTGCGTGGGCTTCTTCACCTCGTCCAGCGGCGTGCTGCGCGTGAGGATGAGCATGCGGTCGGCCACCTGCGCGGTGGAGATCCAGAGCTTGCGGCCCGAGAGCACATAGCCGCCGCCCGGCCGGCGCACGGCCTGCGTCTTCAGGCGCGTGGTGTCCAGGCCGGCGTCGGGCTCGGTGACGGCGAAGCAGGCTTTCTCCTTGCCCTCGATCAGCGGCGGCAGGAAGCGCGCCTTCTGCGCCTCGGAGCCGAACACCACCACCGGGTTGAGGCCGAAGATGTTCATGTGGATGGCCGAGGCGCCCGACATGCCGGCGCCGCTGGCGCTGATGGTGCGCATCATCAGCGCCGCCTCGGTGATGCCCAGGCCGGCGCCGCCCTGCGCCTCGGGCATGGCGATGCCGAGGAAGCCGGCGGCCGCCACGGCGCGGTGGAAGGCGTGCGGGAACTCGGCCTTCTCGTCCTGCTCGCGCCAGTAGTCGATCGGGAAGTCCTGGCACAGGCTTTCGATGGCGTCGACCAGCGCGCGCTGGTCGTCGGTCATGGTGAAGTTCATGGCGTGATCTCGGGGGAATGGGCGGAGCAAGGGGAAGCCGCGGCCTCGCGGGCGATGCCGCGCGTGATCAGGTCGGCCACCTCGGCCTCGCCGTAGCCGGCCTCGCGCAGCAGCTCGGCGCTGTGCTCGCCGATGCGCGGCGCGTGACGGTGCAGCGAAGGCGGCGTGCGGCCATAGCGGCCCACCGGCGCGGGCGTGCGCAGCGCGCCCTCGGTGGGGTGGTCGACCGGGCGGAAGAAGCCCACGGCCTGCAGGTGCGGGTCGTGCAGCAGGCTGTCGGTGCTGTGCAGGCGCGCCACCGGGATGTCGGCCGCCTGCAGCGCGGCCACCCAGGCCTCGCTGCTGCGGGTGGCCATCACCTCGGCGACGAAGGCGTAGCACTCGGCGATGTGCGCGGC
>NZ_JBIQNC010000339.1:0-2784 GCF_044462705.1 Xenophilus sp. | reverse complement strand
ATCGGCATGGCGCTGCACCGCGTGGCCGGGCTGGCCCGCGCGACGCGCGCCTTCCGCCTGGGCATGCGCCTGCCGGGGCCGATCGTGGCGCTGGTGTCGCTCACGCTGGTGTCCTGGGGCTTCTCGCTGCCGGTGGAAACCATCGGCACGCGCTTCGGCGGCATCCCGCGCGGCGTGCCCGCCTTCGCGCTGCCGGACTTCTCGTGGGAGAGCGTCAAGCAGCTGGTGACGCCGACGCTCACCATCGCGCTGCTGGGCGCCATCGAGTCGCTGCTGTGCGCCCGCGTGGCCGACCAGCAGAGCGGGCAGGCCCGCCACGATCCCAACCAGGAGCTGATGGCCCAGGGCGTGGCCAACTTCGTGGTGCCCTTCTTCGGCGGCATGCCGGCCACCGGCACCATCGCGCGCACGGTGACCAACATCCGCGCCGGCGCCACGTCTCCGGTGGCAGGCATGGTGCATGCGGTGACGCTGCTGGTGGTGGTGCTGGCGGCCGCGCCGCTGGCGCAGCACGTGCCGCTGGCGGTGCTGGGCGGCATCCTGCTGCACGTGGGCCTGAACATGGGCGAGTGGCGCGAGTTCAGCCCCACGCACCTGCGGCACTTCAGCAGCCACTACCGCACGCTGATGCTGGGCACCTTCTTCCTGACGGTGGTGTTCGACCTGACGGTGGCGGTACAGGCGGGCATCGTGCTGGCCTGCGCGCTGTTCATCCGGCGCATGAGCCAGCTCTTCTCGGTGGAGCTGGTGTCGCTGCAGCCGCCGGTGCTGACCTACCGGCTGTACGGCGCCCTGTTCTTCGGCGCCGCCGCCAAGCTGGACGAGGCGGCGCAGGCGGTGGAGCGCGCGCCGCGCGGCATGACGGTGGTGCTGGACGCCACCCACCTGATCTCGCTGGACGCCACCGGCGTGGACGCGCTGCGCCAGTTGCTGCGCACCGTGCGCGCCAAGGAGGGCAGCCTGCGCATCGAGTCGCTGCAGGGCCAGCCGCGCGAAGCGCTCGAGCGCGCCGGCCTGCTGGACGAACTGGCCGGGGGCTAAGGGGCTTCGACGCTGCGATCGGGCGAAGAGCCGCTGCGCAGCACGTACTGCTGGTCGTTCAACACCGCCGTGAAGACCATGGCCGTGTCGGGCGGCTGCAGCCAGCGCCACTCCCACTCCGTCTCCTGCTTGAGCGCATAACGTGTGACCTTGGCCGGCTTGCCCAGCAGCCTGCGCAGGTCCTCCATCGGCATGCCGGGCTGCACCCTGGCGAAGTTCTCGGGCGTGAGCACCTGGCGCAGGGCGCTCATCTTCCCGTCCGCGCCGATGGTGATCATGTAGTTCTTCTGCCCGGCCGGCTGGCGGTTGTATTCGAGCACGCGGCCGCCGGGCACGTCCCATACGGCCTCGGGCTCGCCGAACTGGGCGCGCACGTCGGCCTCGGTGGACACGCCCTCCTCCAGCCGGTCGATGCGCTGCGGATCGCAGCCGGCCAGCAGCGCCAGCAGGCCCGCCAGCCCGGCGCCGGCCGCCAGCCATCCCATGCGTCGTCCCTTCATGCCATCTCCCCGTCGGTAAAATCCGGGCCTGGAACAGACCCGCCATGCCCATCTTCGCACGCCCCCACTACACCTCCGACACGACCCAGTTCATCGAGCAGATGCGCAAGGCCAAGCCGACGCTCGAGGCCGAGCAGCGCGCCGGCCGGGCCCTGCTGTGGGACAAGGCCATCGACCGCGAGGTGCAGGCCGAGTTCCAGGCGGCCGAGGTGCCCCAGCAGCCCTACGTCTACCAGACCCAGGCGTCCTGAGCCTTCATTCATGACCGGTCCTGAAGCGCCCGCCGCACGCGGCGGCGGCCACGGCGAGGAGGACGCCGACACCGTCGTCGCCGCCATGCCCGAGGTGGTCGACCAGGTGGCGCTGGCGCGCCTGTACGGCGAGCCGCTGTTCGCGCTGCCGCAGGACCTGTACATCCCGCCCGACGCGCTGGAGGTCTTCCTCGAGGCCTTCGAGGGGCCGCTGGACCTGCTGCTCTACCTGATCCGCAAGCAGAACTTCAACATCCTCGACATCCCGATGGCCGGCGTGACGCGCCAGTACCTGGCCTACGTGGAGGAGATCCGCACCCGCAACCTGGAGCTGGCGGCCGAGTACCTGCTGATGGCGGCGATGCTGATCGAGATCAAGTCGCGCATGCTGCTGCCGCCTAAGAAGACGGCCGACGGCGAGGAGGCGGAAGACCCGCGCGCCGAGCTGGTGCGCCGCCTGCTGGAATACGAGCAGGCCAAGATGCAGGCCGCCGCGCTGGGCGCCCTGCCCCAGTACGGCCGCGACTTCTGGCGCGCCCAGGTCTACATCGAGCAGTCGCTCAAGCCGCGCTTCCCGGAGGTGAGCCTGGACGACCTGCGCGGCGCCTGGGCCGACATCCTCAAGCGCGCCAAGCTCGTGCAGCACCACAAGATCTCACGCGAGGAGCTGTCGGTGCGCGAGCACATGAGCATCGTGCTGCGCACCCTGCAGGGCCGCCGCTTCGTGGAGTTCGAGGAGCTGTTCGACGCCTCGCGCGGGGTGCCGGTGATGGTGGTCACCTTCATCGCCCTGCTGGAGCTGGCCAAGGAGACCCTGGTCGAGATCACGCAGGCCGAGGCCTTCGCCCCGATCTACGTGCGCCTGGCCTACGCGCCGGCCTGAGCGCCGCCGGCGCCGATCTCCGCGCCCGGCTCGCGCTCCATCAGCGCCCGCACGGCATCGGCCGGCGCGAGGCGGCCGTCCAGCAGCGCCACCACGCCCTCGGCGATGG
>NZ_JBIQNC010000338.1:0-2794 GCF_044462705.1 Xenophilus sp. | reverse complement strand
TCTACACCCTGATCAAGTACACCCGCTCCAACCAGAACACCTGCATCAACCAGCGCCCGCTGGTGAACGTGGGCGACCGCGTGGAGCGCGGCGACGTGCTGGCCGACGGCCCCTCGACCGACATCGGCGAGCTGGCCCTGGGCCAGAACATGCTGGTCGCGTTCATGCCCTGGAACGGCTACAACTTCGAGGACTCGATCCTGCTCTCCGAGCGCGTGGTCGAGGAGGATCGCTACACCACGATCCACATCGAGGAGCTGACCGTCCAGGCCCGCGACACCAAGCTGGGCCCGGAGGAGATCTCCGCCGACATCCCCAACGTCTCCGAGCAGGCGCTCAACCGCCTCGACGAGTCGGGCGTGGTCTACATCGGCGCCGAGGTCCGCGCCGGCGACATCCTGGTCGGCAAGGTCACGCCGAAGGGCGAGTCGCAGCTGACCCCGGAAGAGAAGCTGCTGCGCGCGATCTTCGGCGAGAAGGCCTCGGACGTGAAGGACAGCTCGCTGCGCGTGCCCCCGGGCATGGACGGCGTGGTCATCGACGTCCAGGTGTTCACCCGCGACGGGATCGAGAAGGACAAGCGCGCGCGCCAGATCGAGGAATCCGAGATCAAGCGCGTCAAGAAGGACTTCGACGACCAGTTCCGGATCCTGGAGGGCGCGATCTACGCCCGCCTGCGCGAGCAGCTGCTCGGCAAGGTCGCCAACGGCGGCCCCGGCGTGAAGAAGGGCGACACCGTTTCCTCGCTGGTGCTCGACGGGCTGAAGAAGTCCGACTGGCTGCAGCTGCGGATGAAGGACGACGACGCCGCCGAGGCGATCGAGCGCGCGCAGAAGCAGATCGAGGCGCACAAGGCCGAGTTCGAGAAGCGCTTCCAGGACAAGCGCTCCAAGATCACCCAGGGCGACGACCTCGCCCCGGGCGTGCTGAAGATGGTCAAGGTCTACCTTGCGGTGAAGCGCCGCATCCAGCCGGGCGACAAGATGGCCGGCCGCCACGGCAACAAGGGCGTGGTGTCCACCATCGTGCCGGTCGAGGACATGCCGTACATGGCCAACGGCCAGTCGGTGGACATCGTCCTCAACCCGCTGGGCGTGCCGAGCCGCATGAACATCGGCCAGATCCTCGAGACCCACCTGGGCTGGGCCGCGAAGGGCCTGGGCGAGAAGATCGACCGGATGCTGCAGGCGCAGGCCAAGGTGGCCGAGCTGCGCAAGTTCCTCGACGAGATCTACAACCACGACTCCAGCGGTGCCCGCCGCGACATGCGCGTGGACCTGAAGCAGTTCAGCGACGAGGAGCTGCTGGCGCTGGCCCGCAACCTCACCGACGGCGTGCCGATGGCCACCCCGGTGTTCGACGGCGCCACCGAGGCCGAGATCAAGCACATGCTGACCCTGGCGGACCTGCCGACCAGCGGCCAGACCACGCTGTTCGACGGCCGCACCGGCGAGGCGTTCGAGCGCCCGGTCACCGTCGGCTACATGCACATGCTGAAGCTGAACCACCTGGTCGACGACAAGATGCACGCGCGCTCGACCGGCCCGTACTCGCTCGTCACCCAGCAGCCGCTGGGCGGCAAGGCGCAGTTCGGCGGCCAGCGCTTCGGCGAGATGGAGGTCTGGGCACTGGAAGCCTACGGCGCGGCCTACACCCTGCAGGAAATGCTGACGGTGAAGTCCGACGACGTGCAGGGCCGCAACCAGATGTACAAGAACATCGTCGATGGCGAGCACGAGATGGTCGCCGGCATGCCGGAGTCCTTCAACGTGCTGGTGAAGGAAATCCGCTCGCTGGCCATCAACATGGAGCTGGAGGAGCACTGATCCGCGCATTGCCGCGAACCCCAGTGCCCCTCGACCGGAGAACATCCAAATGAAAGACCTGCTCAATCTCTTCAACCAGCAGCGCCCCACGCTGGACTTCGACGCGATCAAGATCGCCCTGGCCTCCCCGGACCTGATCCGCTCGTGGTCCTACGGCGAGGTGAAGAAGCCGGAGACCATCAACTACCGCACCTTCAAGCCGGAGCGCGACGGCCTGTTCTGCGCCGCCATCTTCGGCCCGATCAAGGACTACGAGTGCCTGTGCGGCAAGTACAAGCGCATGAAGCACCGCGGCGTGGTCTGCGAGAAGTGCGGCACGGAAGTGACGCTGGCCAAGGTGCGCCGCGAGCGCATGGGCCACATCGACCTGGCCTCGCCCGTCGCCCACATCTGGTTCCTGAAGTCGCTGCCGTCGCGCATCGGCCTGATGCTGGACATGACCCTGCGCGACATCGAGCGCATCCTGTACTTCGAGGCCTACGTGGTCACCGAGCCGGGCCTGACCCCGCTCGAGCGCGGCCAGCTGCTCAATGAAGAGCAGTACATGCAGATGCGCCAGGAGCACGGCGACGACTTCGACGCCGCGATGGGCGCCGAGGCGGTGTACGAGCTGCTGCGCACGATCGACCTGCAGGCCGAGATGGTCAAGCTCAAGGAAGAGATCGCCGCCACTGGTTCGGAGACCAAGCTCAAGCGCCTGACCAAGCGGATCAAGCTGGTCGAGGCCTTCCTCGAGTCGGGCAACCGCCCCGAGTGGATGGTCATGACCGTGCTGCCGGTGCTGCCGCCGGACCTTCGCCCGCTGGTTCCGCTGGACGGCGGCCGCTTCGCGACCTCCGACCTGAACGACCTGTACCGCCGCGTCATCAACCGCAACAACCGCCTGCGCCGCCTGCTCGAGCTCAATGCGCCGGACATCATCGTGCGCAACGAGAAGCGCATGCTGCAGGAGTCGGTGGACGCGCTGA
>NZ_JBIQNC010000337.1:0-2825 GCF_044462705.1 Xenophilus sp. | reverse complement strand
CGCGCGTGTAGCGCCAGCCCAGCTGCAGTTCGTAGGGAAGGGACATGGAAGGCCGGCGCGAAGGCCGCGCAGGTCTGGGAAGTGGATGCCGCAGTGATTGTGTCATCCGCCCTGCCGCGGGTTCCCTGCGCCGACCGCACGACAATCCGGGCCATGGCCCTGCACGCTGGCGGCGCATCGACCGACCCCGACCACCTCCTCATCGCCTTTGCCGACCGGCGCGCGCCGGCCTGCGAAGCCGCCCGCGGGCAGCTGCGCCTGCCCGCGCTGGACGCCCTGCTGGCGCGGCTGGCGCCGCAGCCGCCGGACGCGCAGGACGAGGACAGCCTCTCGCCCCCGCACGAGCGCGCCCTGGCCGCCGCGCTGGGCCTGGCGGCGCCGGACGGCGGCCTGCCCTGGGCCGCGCTCGCCGCGCAGCGCGCCGGGCTGCCGGAGTCCGAAAGCGCCCCCTGGGGCTTCGTCACCCTGTGCCACTGGCAGGTGGGCATGAGCGAAGTGGTGCTGGGCGACCCCGAGCGGCTGCAGGTGGACGCCGCCGAGTCCGCGGCGCTGCTCGACACCGCGCGCCCCTTCTTCGAGGAAGACGGCATCGCGCTCTTCGAGGGCGGACGCCCCGGCCTGTGGCTGGCGCGCGGCGCGGTCTTCGACGGCCTGGCCACCGCCTCGGCCGACCGCGCCGCCGGCCGGCCGCTGGCCGACTGGCTGCCGATGGGCGAGGCCGCGCGCGGCCTGCGTCGCCTGCAGAACGAGATGCAGATGCTGCTCTACACCCACCGC
Organism: Xenophilus sp.; assembly: GCF_044462705.1. Taxonomy (NCBI): domain Bacteria; kingdom Pseudomonadati; phylum Pseudomonadota; class Betaproteobacteria; order Burkholderiales; family Comamonadaceae; genus Xenophilus; species Xenophilus sp. Next base: position 2,048 of record NZ_JBIQNC010000337.1, on the reverse strand, counting down.
GCCAACGACGAGCGCACGGCGCGCGGCCAGTTGCCCATCAACTCCTTCTGGCTCAGCGGCACGGGCCGTCTTACCGCCGGCGCGGCAGCGGCCACGGCCCCCACGCTGGACACCTCGCTGCGCGCCGCCGCGCTGGACGACGACGGCGACGCCTGGGCGGCCGCCTGGGCCGCGCTCGATGCCGGCCCCGTCGCCCGCCTGCTCGAACGCAGCCGCGCCGGCGCTGCCGTGCGGCTGACCCTGTGCGGCGACCGCGCCGCGCAGACCTGGCAGCCCGGCGCACGCGGCCTGAGCGCCTGGCTGCGGCGGCGGCTGGGCGCCGCGCCGCTCACCGCCGACGTGCTGGAGGCGCTGTGATGAAGCTGGTCGTGCGCGAGATCCCGCCGCGCGCCGCCTGGGCGCTGGAGCAGGCCGGCGTCCATCCGCTGCTGGCGCGCCTGTTCGCCGCGCGCGGCGTGTGCTCGCCCGACGAGCTGGACGACGGCCTGGCGCGCCTGCTGCCTCCCGTCGGCCTGCACGGCGTGCAGGAAGCCGCCCGCCTGCTGGCCGACGCCATCGCCGGGCAGCGCCGTATCTGCATCGTGGCCGACTACGACTGCGACGGCGCCACCGCCTGCGCAGTGGCCGTGCGCGGGCTGCGGCTCCTCGGCGCGGCGCACGTGGGCTACCTCGTACCCGACCGCGTGGTGGATGGCTACGGCCTCACGCCGCCCATCGCCGAGCGCGTGGCCGCCACCGGCGCCGAACTGCTGGTGACGGTGGACAACGGCATCGCCAGCGTCGACGGCGTGGCGCGTGCGAAGGCGCTGGGCCTTTCGGTGCTGGTGACCGACCACCACCTGCCCGGCCCGCAGCTGCCGGAGGCCGACGTGCTGGTCAACCCCAACCAGCCCGGCTGCGGCTTCGAGAGCAAATGCATCGCCGGCGTGGGTGTGATGTTCTACGCGCTGCTGGCGCTGCGCGCGGAGTTGCGGCAGCGCGGCGCTTTCGACGCGGCCACGCAGCCGAAGCTCGATGCGCTGCTCCCGCTGGTCGCCCTCGGCACGGTGGCCGACGTGGTGAAGCTCGATGCCAACAACAGACGCCTCGTCGCGCAGGGCCTCCGGCGCATCCGCGCCGGCCAGATGCCGCCGGGCGTGGCCGCCCTCTTCCGCGCCGCCGGCCGCCGGGCCGAGGCCGCCACCACCTTCGACTTCGGCTTCGCCCTGGGCCCGCGCCTGAACGCCGCCGGCCGGCTGGCGGACATGACGCTGGGCATCGAATGCCTGCTCACCGACGACGCCGCGCGCGCCGACGAGCTGGCGCGCCTGCTCGACGGCATCAACCGCGAGCGCCGCACGCTGGAAGGCGGCATGCGCGACCAGGCGCTGGCGCTGGTGGAGTCGCTGTTCGTGGACGACGAAGGCACGCTGCCGCCGGCCCTCAGCGTGTTCGACGAGGACTTCCACGAAGGCGTGGTCGGCATCGTCGCCTCGCGCCTGAAGGACCGGCACCACCGCCCCACCTTCGTCTTCGCCGTCAGCGGCGCGGAGGGCCGGTCGCACGAGCTGAAAGGCTCGGGCCGCTCGATCCCGGGCTTCCACCTGCGCGATGCGCTGGACCTGGTGGCCAAGCGCCACCCGGGCGTGCTGCTGCGCTTCGGCGGCCACGCGATGGCGGCCGGCTGCACGGTGGCGCGCGAGCGCTTCACGGACTTCGAGCGCGCCCTGGCCGAGGTCGCCGCCGAGTGGCTGGACGCCGCCACGCTGACCCGCCGGCTGGAGACCGACGGCCCGATCGACCGCGAGTACCTGCGCGTGGACCTGGCCGACACGCTGCACCGCGAGGTGTGGGGCCAGGGCTTCGCGCCGCCGGTCTTCAGCGACGAGGTGGAGGTCGTCTCGCAGCGGCTGGTGGGCGAGAAGCACCTGGCGCTGAAGCTGCGGCTGGCCGGCCAGCCCATCGACGGCATCTGGTTCGGCCACACCGAGCCGCTGCCGGCCCGCGCGCGGCTGGCCTTCCGGCTGGATGCGGACGAGTGGCAGGGGCAGCGCCGGCTGCGGCTGATG
>NZ_JBIQNC010000336.1:0-2826 GCF_044462705.1 Xenophilus sp. | reverse complement strand
CTCAATTGGTGGATTTGGCCCCGAGTCGCAAGACTCGGGGCTTTTTTCTTGGCGCCGTGGATCACAACGGCCGGTCTAGCTGCTCTGGCTGCCCTGGCTGCTGCCGGTGTTGCCTCGGCGCAATCGTCGGTGACGCTGTTCGGCGTGGTGGACGCCGGCATCAGCAGCTACTCGAACAAGAGCCAACTGGTCACCGACCCCTTCGTCCTGGCGACCGATCCCCTTGCCTACATCTTCCAGGCGGATTCCGCCAAGAAGAGCTGGACCGGCATGACCGTCGGCAACGAATCGTCCGCCCGTCTCGGCTTTCGTGGCGTGGAAGACCTGGGTGGGGGTCTGGCGGCCAGCTTCTGGCTGGAATCGTCGATCCGCAACGATGACGCGTCGTACGCACTGAACTTCAACCGCCGCGCCACCGTCAGCCTGTCGGGCGCCTTCGGTGAAATCCGCCTGGGCCGCGACTACAAGCCGACGTTCTCCAACAACTCCGTTTTCGATCCGTTCGGCACCGTGGGCGTGGGCACCAACCTCATCCAGAAGGCCGCCGGCGCCGCTCCACTGACGGCAAGCAACTTGGTCGGTTCCGATTGGGCTTTTGAGTCCGACAACGTCCGCGCTTCCAACTCGGTCGGCTACTTCCTGCCCCGGAACTTGGGCGGCTTCTACGGCAACGTGATGTATGCCTTCCACGAGAAGGCCAAGTACAGCGACGGCACGTTCACGCCCGCCAACGGCGACACGCGCTCGGGCCGCTATTGGGGAGGCCGCTTCGGCTACGCCAACGGCCCGCTGGATGTGGCCGTGGCCTATGGTGAACAGAACGTCGAGTCCGACTACTACGATGGTTTCGACCGCACCGTAAAGACCTTCAACGTCGGCGCATCCTACGACTTCGGCGTGCTCAAGCTGGTCGGCGAATACGCCCGCGTCAAATCCGACGGCGAGTACACGAACGTGTCGCCGTTCGAATCGCTGGCTGTCACCAACGGCCGTCTGAACGGCTATCACATCGGCCTGACCGCACCGGTGGGCGCTGGCGTCATCAAGGCGTCCTACGGCCGCGTGACGCTCAAGCCTTCGGTGCATTACTACGGTCTGGCGCCGCTGCCGAGCCTGAAAGACTACTGGGCACAGGCCTTCGGCAACCAGGGCAACCCCAAGGCTGATCAGATCGCCGTGGGCTACGTGCACAACCTGTCCAAGCGCACGGCTCTGTACGGCACCGTGGCCTACATCAAGAACAAGAATGGGGCTGACTATTCCGTGGGCGGCATCGCGCGCGGCAACTGGATCAGCGGCGACTATCGCCCGAAGACCTCCATCGGCTACGACCTGGGCATCCGCCACGCTTTCTGATTCCCGCTGGCTGATGCCAGATCAGGATCGGAGGCCAAGGCCACCTCGCGACAGCGGGGTGGCTTTTTCATTCAAGGACCACTCTTCCTCCCGCGCCGGCTTTGCAGCAGATCCACGTTCATCTCACCGCTCAGGGTCGAGGCGTAGAAGCGCTCGATCATGTTGACGCTGGTGCGCGCGTTGCGCGCCAGGGTGAGCATGTCGATGCCCTGGCCGTACAGCAGGCGCAGCGTGATGGCGGTGTGGCGCAGGCAGTAGAGGGTGCGCGTCTGCCCCAGCGGCCCCGTCTCCAGACCGGTTTGCTGCGGCACCCATTTGAAAAAGAAGTTCAGCACCGCCAGCGCCTGATTGCGGTCCTTGACGCGCGGCAGGAACAGGTAGTCATCGGGCGCAGCCAGGCCTTCGCTGCGCCGCTGCCGGAGCAACGCCTCATAGACGTGCACGGCCGGCCGCAGGCTCACCACGGACTGGCCGTGCCGCTTCGTTTCCGGCAGCCGCAGGCGCAGGTAAAGCTGACGCCCGCGCACGACGTCGACATGCTTGTGTCGGACGAGCTTGACGTCGCTGGGCCGCACGAAGGTGTTGACCATCCAGCGGATCAGCCACGACATCTCGTCCGGCATGTACAACAGGTCGCGGGCGATCCAGAACCTGTCGCCGGCGTCCAGAGTGCCCAGTATCGGATGCGCTTGTCCGCGCAACGCCCGCGCCGCGGAAGCGAGCTGCCGATATTCCGCTACGCTGAAGCTGCCGCGCGGCCGGCTGCGGACCTTGACCTTGGGCAAGCGCGGCAACTCGTGCAACACGCCGGTGAGCACGCCGTGCATGAGAACCTTGCGCAGCAGCACCACGTATTGCGAGAGGGTCGTGCTCGACAGGCCCTGATCACCCAGCCGGTCGATCAGGCGCTGCCCCGCCGCGGCGTCGACGCGGTGCGCCGGCAGATCGCCCAGCAAAGGCAGGATGTGCGCTCTCAGCCGGTTGTCCATCACCTGCCAACTGCCCCGGGCGATTTCGCCGCGAGCCACTCGCGCACGCTCGGCATCGAGCAACTGGAAAGCGAGGTCTCTGACACAAAGGTCTGACGACGCTTCGCTGCTTGTCAGCTCGCCCGGGAGCCCGACGCTCCCTGGATGTGCTCGCTCGGAAAAAGCCGGATCGTTGGCTGCGGTCACTCTCGTCAGCATGGCGATGACAAAAGTGTCCACGCCGCATGCCGACAGCAAATCGTGTGCCGATTTATCATCACTGGCTCCTCTCAAGACGCTTCCCCCTCCGCCATGCCCTCCCGCCAGGAGCCGGCTCTGACGCCCGCCGACTATCTCAAGAAAATCCTCACCGCCCGCGTCTACGACGTGGCGGTCGAGTCAGCGCTCGAACCGGCGCGTGCGCTCAGCGCGCGCATCGGCAACACCGTCCTGCTCAAGCGCGAGGACCAGCAGCCGGTGTTCAGCTTCAAGCTGCGCGGGG
>NZ_JBIQNC010000335.1:0-2896 GCF_044462705.1 Xenophilus sp. | reverse complement strand
AGCGAGCGCGCCCGCGATGACCAGGGCGTTGGGAACCCGCCTTTGGCGCCAGTCATACACCGCAGTGGCAATCAGCCACAGCACGAAGAGATGGCGCAACGGCGTTCAAGGAGTACTGCCGCCAGCCGTCCCTGTCGGCAGTTGCTCGCCGATGTAGCTGAAAGTCGACTTGAGCTTTGTCACGAAGGAATCCGTTCCTCCGCCAAAGATGGCAACCAATACCACCGCCATCAGCCCCGCGATGATCCCGTATTCGATCGCGGTCGCGCCTTCTTCGTCGTTCCAGAAGTTGATCAACTTGTTCATGGGGCACTCCTTTTCGCTTGGCCTGGGAAACTTGTTTACAAATGTGTCTTACGGATGATGCTAGTAACGCTTCCCTGGCCCAACAAGCCAACCAAAGTACTCTTTTTCTCGGACCCGATACTTTTTTTCTCAAAATGACACACTTGTTCCGCGCGCAATCGCCGCGATCGGCGCGCCGCTACAGCCACTCTTCGTGGAAGATCTTCCAGCCCCCCGGCGCATGCAGCCAGTACTGGCGCCGCAGCGCGCCGGCGCGCTCGCCGCGCGGCACCTCGCCGAAGTTGACGACCATCAGCTCCTGCCGCTCGTCGCGCCAGCGCAGCACCGACACGTCCTTGAGCTCGATCGCCCGGCCGCGCCCGGCCGTCTGCGCCAGCTCGTCGCGCAGCGCGGGGCGCTGCTGCCCCAGGCGGCCCGCGCGCACCGCATCGGGCAGGTAGAAGGACTGCCAGCGCTGCAGGTCGCCTTCGGCGCGCGCCTCGTTCCAGGCCAGCACCTGGCGGCGCAGCGCCTGCGCCTGCACGCGCGCCTCGGCCTGGGGAATCCAGTCCAGCCGCGGCGCGATGGTCACCACCGTGGCGCCGACATCGGCCATGCGCAGGAGCTGGCGCAGGTCGTTGTCGGCGAGCACGACGCAGCCGTCGGTGGCCAGGGGCGCCCGCGCGTACTGCTCGGGCGGCGAGCCGTGCAGCCAGATGCCGCTGCCGGTGCGGCCCGCGCGACGGTCGTAGGCATTGGGGTAGTTCAGCGGCAGCGCGCCGGCGCCGTAGAAGTCCGGCAGCGTGCGCGCGGGCAGGTTGCTGGTGACGTGGTAGACGCCCAGCGGCGTGCGCGCATCGCCTTCGACGCGCTTGCCGGCGCCGGCCTTGCCGAGCGAGACGTAGTAGTCCGCCGCGAGTTCGAGCCCCTGGCGGGTGTTGCGCAGCACGTACATGCGCGAGCGCGACACGTCGACGGCCAGCGCGTAGCGGCTGGAGGCGGGCACGGCGAGCAGTTGCGCGGGCACGGTGCCGGGCGCGGGCCGGTGGCGCAGCGCCTCCAGCCGGCGCGCGGATTCGTCGCGCAGGCTGCGCAGGGCCTCGGCCGCGCCGGGCGCCTGCAGGCGCTGTTCCACCGCACGGCGGCCGGCCGGCGGCAGGCGCAGCGCCAGCAGGTCGGCATGGACCAGCTGCGCGGCCTGGAAAGTGGGCCAGGCGCGGGCCAGCTGCCCGGCTTTGGCGAGGGCCTCGGCCTGCCGTCCCTGGCCGATCAGGGCATAGACCTCCAGCAGCCGCGCCTCGGCGCCGTCGGCCGTACGCAGCGCAGTGGACGCGGGCGCAGCGGGATGCGGCGCACCCGCCCTCGCCTGCACCGCCGCGCCGGCGCATGCGAGCACGCAGGCCAGCGCCGCACAGGTGACGCTGCGGCCCGTCCGGCGCAACGCGGGCGTCATGAGTTCCCGACGGCTTCGCGCGTGATGTGCCAGTCGGCGCCTTCGCGCTTGAGTTCCAGCGTCTTGCGGCTGCGCACGTTCAGCGCGTTGGAACGGTAGCTCTGGCGGAAGCGCGCCCGCGCGGTGTCGCCGTCGATGCCGATGACCAGGTCGTCCAGGCTCACCTGGATGTCGGTCTTGCCCTCGATGCGCACGCGGCGCTCCTCCTCCCACGCCTTGCGCGACTGGCCGCCCGCGGGCACGAAGTCCTTGGCGTAGGCGTCGAGGTAGCGCTGCATGTCCTTGGCGGACCAGGCGGCGGCCCAGGCGCGCACGGCCTGCTCGACCGCCTGCTTCGCGGCCGCCTCCGACGAGGCGGGCGCGGCCGTGGATGCAGCCACCGGCGCAGGCGCCGGTACCGGCACGGCCTTCGGCTCGGGCGCCGCCGCCGCGGGCACGGGCCTGGCGGGCGCCGCAGGAGCAGCAGCAACGGCAACCGCGGGCGGGGCGGCAGCCGGTGCGGACGCCGCAGCCGCCTGCGCGCGCCGCGAGGCGCCGGCCGCCTGCGCGGACGCCAGCGCCGCCGAGCCCGCGGCCGGCGCGCCCGGGCCCTGGAACAGAGAACGGATCGCCGCCAGCTTGGGCGCGGCCGCAGGGCTGCTGCCTTCCATCTGCAGCGCCTGGCTGTAGGCATCCGCCGCCAGCCGCGCATAGACGTCGCCCAGGTTCTCCTGCGCCGTCGCATAGCTGGGGTTGGTGCGCAGCGACGACTCCAGCGCCGCGCGGGCGCGGTCGTACTGGCCCTGGCTGGCATAGAGCACGGCCAGGTTGTTGTACGGCTCGGGCAGTTCGGGTGCGTCCTGCGTCAGTTGGGTGAAGGTCGCGATGGCCTCGCTGCGCCTGTCGGTCTCGAGCTGGATCACGCCCTTGAGGAAGCGCATCTGCACGTCGCGCGGCCGGTCGGCCAGGAACTTGTCCGCGAGGGCCCGCGCCTCGTCGTAGCGCCGTGCCTGGATCAACGAGTCCACGGCGGCATGGTCGCCGCCCGTCGCGGCGGCGCCTGCGGCGGCCACCAGGAGCGACCATCCCAGCAGGCTCGCCCGGCCCATGGCACGTACCGTCGTCGGGATGGAAAAGCGATAGGTCATCACGGCGCGCGATTCTATCGGCGGCCGTCAC
>NZ_JBIQNC010000334.1:0-2959 GCF_044462705.1 Xenophilus sp. | reverse complement strand
TCAGCAGGACGCCGATCAGCTCCTCGATGACGCGCTGCTGCTCGGCGCTCAGCCGCGCGAAGTCGGCCGCCAGCCGGGCCGCGCGCTCCGGCCCATAGGGCACCGGCAGCGCTTCCGAGGCCGTGGGTGGCGGTGCGGCGTCGCTGGGCGCGAGCGGCTGCGGTTCGCCGAAGCGCAGCCATTGCGCCGACACCTCGAGCCAGCGCGCCAGGGCCTGCAGGTTGTCCTGCGCCGGGATCGCCTCGCCCTGCAGCCACTTGCGGGTCGCGTGTGCCGTCACCGGCTGGCCTGCGCTGCGCCGGTTGAACTCGCGCGCCAGCGCGGTGGCGCCCAGCATCCTCCAGCCCGCGCGGTCCAGCGAGGCGCGCAGGCGCCGGCTGAAGGCATCGCGTTCCTGGGCGGCAGTCATGCCGGCGATGGTTCCGGTATTGCTACTGAAAGTCAGTCGTCAAAAATTGACTTTCGGTCGATTGACTTCCAGAATCCGCGCGCTTCAGGCGCCATCGGCGAAGGCAGGGAGAGAGAAGTATGGGTTCAGGGTGGAGTGAGCGCCCGCCGGGGCATGGCACGCCGGCTGCCGCGGGCGCTGTCCTGGCGCGGCGCCGCGGCTGACCTGCCGTGCCCGCGAGCCGCCCATGGAAGCCTGGGACTGCCTGCTGCTCTTGTCCCTGTCAGCCTGGCATCGCCTCGACAGGTTCTATGGCCTGGTGCGCGATCTCGGGGCGGCCGGCTGTGCGCTGGCGGTGGCGATGGGCTGGCTGATGAACCGCTGGGGCCTGCGGCTGACGGCGCGCGATCCGTGGACCCTGGCCGTCCTGGGGCGCGCCGGCCGTGCAGGCCCCCTGGCGGCGGAAGTGCCGCGGCGGCTGCTCGGCCGGCTGCTGCAGATCGGCGGGACGGCCCTGACGTCGATCGCCATGCTGGCGATGGCGCGCAGCATGGCGTACTGACCGAACGGCCGCCGTGGCGCGACGGGCCTCAGAGGCCCAGCATCAGTTCCAGGTTCTGCACCGCCGCGCCGCTCGCGCCCTTGCCCAGGTTGTCCAGGCGGGCGATCACCACGGCATGCCGGTGGTCCTCGTTCGGGAAGACGCGGATCTCCAGCGTGTTGGTGTCGTTCAGCGCCAGCGGGTCGAGCTTGCCGTCCTCGGTGGGCGGCAGCACCTTCACGTACTGCGCCGGGGTGTTGCTCTTCGCGTAGTGCGCGGCCAGCGCGTCGTGCAGGTCGGCCGCCTTCGGCTTGCCCGGCAGGGCATCGAGATGCAGCGGCAGGTTGACCAGCATGCCCTGGCGGAAATTGCCCACCGAGGGAATGAACACCGGCCGCGTCGCCAGGCCGGTGTACTTCATGATCTCCGGGATGTGCTTGTGCTTCAGCCCCAGCGCATAGGTCTCGAACGGCGGCGCGGCGCCGGCTTCGTAGGCCTCGATCATGGTGCGTCCGCCGCCCGAGTAGCCGCTCACCGAGGGCAGCGCGATGGGCAGGTCCGCCGGCAGCAGCCCAGCGTCGACCAGCGGCCGCACGATGGCGATGGCGCCGGTGGCGTAGCAGCCCGGGTTGGCCACCCGGTCGGCGCCCTGCACCGCCTCGGCCTGGCCGGCCGCCAGTTCGGGAAAGCCGTAGACCCAGCCCGGCGCCACGCGGTGCGCGGTGGAGGCATCGATGATGCGCGGCCTGCGCTCACCCAGCCCGTCGATCAGCGCCACCGACTCGCGCGCCGCGTCGTCGTGCAGGCACAGGATGACCAGGTCCACGCCGGCCATCAGGTCGCGCTTGGCAGCGGCGTCCTTGCGCAACTCGGGTGCGATGCTCACGAGCTCGATCTGCGGCATCAGCGCGAGCCGCTCGCGGATCTGCAGGCCGGTGGTGCCGGCCTCGCCGTCGATGAAGACCTTGGGCATGGTGCGAAGCCTCTGACTCGGGGAAGGGTGCGGTGTCCGCGCGACACGCGGAAACTACGTATTGACCACATGGGCGGCCCAGAGGGCGCGCGGCTCCCCATGATACAGTCGATGATTGCTCCGCCGCCCCAGCCGGCAGGCTGCCGTCGCCCGCGGACAACAGCACTTCCAACTCCGTTTCGAGAGACTCCTTCCATGAAGATTCACGAGTACCAGGGCAAGGAAATCCTTGCCAAGTTCGGCGTGCCTGTGCCCCGCGGCATCCCCGCCTTCACCGTGCAGGAGGCCGTCGAGGCCGCCCAGAAGCTCGGCGGACCGGTGTGGGTCGTCAAGGCGCAGATCCATGCCGGCGGCCGCGGCAAGGGCGGCGGCGTCAAGGTCGCCAAGACCATCGACGACGTCAAGGCCCGCGCCACCGACATCCTCGGCATGCAGCTGGTCACGCACCAGACCGGCCCCGAGGGCCAGAAGGTGCGCCGCCTGTACATCGAGGAAGGCGCCGACATCCAGAAGGAGTACTACCTCTCCGTCGTGACCGACCGCGCCACTCAGAAGGTGGCCTTCATCGCCTCCAGCGAAGGCGGCATGGACATCGAGGAAGTCGCCCACAGCACACCCGAGAAGATCGTCAAGGTCTTCGTCGATCCGCTGGTCGGCTTCACCGACGCGCAGGGCAAGGAACTGGCCAAGGGCATCGCCCTGCCGGCCGACTCCGAGGCGCAGTTCATCGACGTGTGCAAGAAGCTCTACACCTGCTACATGGAGACGGACGCCTCGCTGGTCGAGATCAACCCGCTCAACCGCGACAGCAAGGGCAACATCATCGCGCTGGACGCCAAGTTCAACTTCGACGCCAACGCGCTGTTCCGCCATCCCGAGATCGTCGCCCTGCGCGACCTGGATGAAGAGGACCCGGCCGAGATCGAGGCCAGCAAGTTCGACCTGGCCTACATCAGCCTGGACGGCAACATCGGCTGCCTGGTCAACGGCGCCGGCCTGGCGATGGCCACCATGGACACCATCAAGCTGTTCGGCGGCGAGCCGGCCAACTTCCTCG
>NZ_JBIQNC010000333.1:0-2987 GCF_044462705.1 Xenophilus sp. | reverse complement strand
GTTCGAGCAGCTCGGCGACGAGGCGCGATGCCGCCAGGCCCTGGCCGACGCCCTCCACGCCCTGCCCGTACCATCCCTGTCCGCGTTCGGCAACGACACACAAGGAGATTGAACGATGCAACGACGACACCTGCTGGCCACGCTGGCTTCCGGCGCGGCCCTGGCCGCCACCCCCTTCGCGCGCGCCCAGGGCTGGCCCGAGCAGCCCATCAAGTGGATCGTGCCCTACCCGGCCGGCGGCGGCACCGACGTGATCGCCCGCGCCCTGGCCGAGGCCATGCGCGGCCCGCTGGGCCAGCCGCTGCTGATCGACAACCGCCCCGGCGCCGCCACCAACATCGGCGCCGACCTGGTGGCCAAGAGCAAGCCCGACGGCTACACCATCATGTCGGCCGACAACGCCGTGCTGGCCTTCAACGAGTACCTGTTCAGCAAGCTGCCCTTCAGCCCCGACAAGGACTTCAGCTACATCGGCGCGATCGGCAAGTTCCCGCTGGCGCTGGTGGTGCACCCGGACTTCCCGGCCAAGGACTTCAAGGAGTTCCTCGCCTACGTGAAGGCCAACCCCGGCAAGGTGAACTACGCCTCGCCCGGCAACGGCTCGCCGCACCACCTGGCGATGGAGATGTTCAAGAACCGCACGAGCACCTTCCTCACCCACATCCCCTACCGCGGCGCGGCGCCGGCGATGCAGGACGTGATGGGCGGCCAGGTGCCGTGCATGTTCCTCGACCTGGCCTCGGGCCTGCAGATCATGCAGAGCGGCAAGGTGCGCGTGCTGGCCATCGGCTCGGGCGCGCGCAGCAAGCTGCTGCCCAGCGTGCCGACGCTGGCCGAGGTGGGCGTGCGCGACTCGGAGGTGTTCGCCTTCCAGGGCCTGCTGGGCCCGGCCGGGCTGCCGGCGGCGACGGTGCAGCGCCTGAACACGGAACTGAACCGCTCCTTCTCCACCCCGGCCGTGATCAAGCGCTTCGCCGACATCGGCATGGACGCGATGCCGGGCTCGCCCGAGCAGTTCCACCAGCTGGCGCGCGCCGAGTCGCGGCGCTGGGGGCCGGTGATCAAGGCCGCCGGCATCAAGCTGGACTGACGCGTCGGCGCGCGGACCTTCTATGATCCGCGCGCCGCATCGAGCGGCATCCGATGGGCCGGCCCGCGCCGCAGCGCGGCAGGCCGGCCCTCGCTTCCAAGAAAACCAGGGAGTTCCCATGCATCGTTATCGCTGGGCCGCATGCGCGGCCGTGGCAGCCGTGGCCGCGCTCACGGGCTGCGAAACCATGAAGTCCGCCGACGGCGCCGGCGCGCTGCTGGCTGCCGGCGGCACCGCCGCCAAGGCCATGTCGCTGAGCGACGGCGACGTGGTCGCCATGTCCGACCAGTCCTGCGCCGCGATGGACCAGAAGAACCAGATCGCGCCGGCCGGCAGCAAGTACACGCAGCGCCTGAACCAGCTCGTGCGCCAGATGCCGGCCACCGTCAACGGCAAGCCGGCGGTCTACAAGGTCTACGTGACGCAGGACGTCAACGCCTGGGCCATGGCCAACGGCTGCATCCGCGTCTACAGCGGCCTGATGGACCTGATGACCGACGACGAGGTGCGCGGCGTGCTGGGCCACGAGATCGGCCACGTGGCGCTGGGCCACAGCAAGTCCCGCATGCAGACCGCCTACGCCGCCTCGGCCGCGCGGGCGCTGGCCGCATCGGCCGGCGGCGTGGTGGGGCAGCTGTCGCAGTCGCAGGCCGGCGACCTGGCCGAGAAGTTCGTCAACGCGCAGTTCTCGCAGGCGCAGGAAAGCGCGGCCGACAACTATTCCTTCGACCTGCTGACCGAGCGCAAGCTGGAGCGCAAGGGCCTGGTCACCGCCTTCGAGAAGCTGGCCCAGCTCAGCGGCGGCGCGTCCGGCGGCAGCTCGATCCTCAGCTCGCACCCGCCGTCGTCGGAGCGCGCGGCCGCGATGCGCAAGCGCCTGGACGCCGCCACCGCGAAGAAGTGACGCGGCGCCTCCGGGCGCTGCACGCGCCCGGGGGCTGGACTAAGCTCGCGGGATGACCACCCCCTCCTTCACCCCCAAGAGCTATTCCCCCACCCCGGCCCGGCGCGTCGCGTTCCTGGGCCTGGGCGTGATGGGCTACCCCATGGCCGCCCACCTGGCCAAGGCGGGCCACACGGTCACCGTCTACAACCGCACGCCCGCCAAGGCCGCCGCGTGGCTGCAGGAGCTGGGCGGCGCGCCGCACGCCGGCGCGCCCACGCCGCGCGAGGCCGCCGCCGGTGCCGACATCGTGTTCTGCTGCGTCGGCAACGACGACGACCTGCGCAGCGTGGTGCTGGGCGACGACGGCGCCTTCGCCGGCATGCAGGCGGACGCCGTGTTCGTCGACCACACCACCGCCTCCGCCAACGTCGCGCGCGAGCTGTCGGAGGCCGCGCAGGCCAAGGGCCTGCACTTCATCGACGCCCCCGTCTCCGGCGGCCAGGCCGGCGCGCAGAACGGCGTGCTCACCGTGATGTGCGGCGGCGAGGCCGCGCCCTTCGAGCGGGTGGAGCCGGTCGTCGGCGCCTTCGCCCGCGCCGTGACGCTGCTGGGCGCCAGCGGCGCCGGCCAGTTGGCGAAGATGGTCAACCAGACCTGCATCGCCGGCCTGGTGCAGGGGCTGGCGGAGGCCATCGCCTTCGGCCAGCGCGCCGGGCTGGACATGGCGAAGGTGCTCGAGGTGATCGGCAAGGGCGCCGCGCAGAGCTGGCAGATGGACAACCGCGGCAAGACCATGATCGAAGGCAAGTTCGACTTCGGCTTCGCGGTCGACTGGATGCGCAAGGACCTCGGCCTGGTGCTCGACGAGGCCAAGCGCAACGGCGCGCGCCTGCCCGTCACGGCGCTGGTGGACCAGTTCTATGCCGACGTGCAGCAGGCCGGCGGCAGCCGCTTCGACACCTCCAGCCTCGTCACTCGGCTGAAATAAACCCACCCCCAGTCTTCGCGGAC
>NZ_JBIQNC010000332.1:0-3047 GCF_044462705.1 Xenophilus sp. | reverse complement strand
CGCTCGGCGTCGATGGCGAAGTCGATCATCATGATCGCGTTCTTCTTGACGATGCCGATCAGCAAGATGATGCCGATGATGCCGATCACGCCCAGGTCGTTGCCGGTCAGCATCAGCGCCAGCAGCGCGCCCACGCCGGCCGAGGGCAGCGTGGAGAAGATGGTCAGCGGGTGCACGTAGCTTTCGTACAGCACGCCCAGCACGATGTAGACGCACACCACCGCCGCCAGGATCAGCCAGAGCTGGCTGGTCAGCGAGGTCTCGTAGGTGCCGGCCGCGCCGAGGAACTTCATCGAGATGCTGGAGGGCATGCCGATGTCCTTCGCCGCCGTGCGGATGGCCGCCACCGACTTGCCCAGCGCCATGCCCGGCGCGGTGTCGAAGCCCACCGTGGCGGCCGGGTACTGCGCCACGCGCGTGACCTGCAGCGGCGCCAGCTGCTCGCGCACGGTGGCGAAGGAGGACAGGGGCGTGGTCGAGCCGCCGCCGGTGCGCATCTGCAGCGTGCCCAGGCCCTGGATGGACGCCAGCCCGTCGCGCTGCGCCTCCAGGATCACGCGGTACTGGTTGGTCTCGGTGAAGATGGTGGAGACGATGCGCTGACCGAAGGCGCTGTAGAGCGCGTCGTCCACCGAGCTGGCCGTGACCGACAGGCGCGAGGCGGTGGCGCGGTCGATGTCCACGTAGGCGGCCAGGCCCTGCGCGCCGGCGTCGGTGGTGGCGTTGCGCACCGTGGACGCCAGCTCGGCGGTGCGCAGCCTGTCCACCAGCTTGCGCGCCCACTCGTTCACGGCCTGCGTGTCCACGCCTTCCAGCGACAGGCGGTACTCGGTGGGGCCGGTCTCGGCGTCGATGGTCAGGTCCTGCGTGGGCTGCAGGTACAGCACGACGCCGGCCGCCTGGGTGCGCACGCGCTCGCGCAGGCGCTGCATGATCTCCTGCTGGTCGCCGCGGCCGGCGCGCAGGTTGATCAGCATGCTGCCGGTGTTGAGCATGGTGTTGTTGGCCGCGTCCACGCCCACCACCGAGCTGATGCTCTGCACCTCGGGGTCCTCCAGGATCGCCTGCGCCGCCGCCTTCTGCAGCTCGGCCATGCGGGTGTACGAGACGTCCTGCGCGGCCTCGATGCGGGCCTTGAGCTGGCCCGTGTCCTGCGTCGGGAACAGGCCCTTGGGGATGACCGCGTACAGCAGCACCGTCAGCGCCAGCGTGGCGATGGCGACCACCAGCGTCAGCGGCTGGTGGCGCAGCACCCACAGCAGGCCGACGTCGTAGCGGGCGATCACACGGTCGAAGAAGGCCTGCACCTTGTGGCCGAAACGGCCGCGCTGCTCGGACTCGGGCTTCAGCCAGCGCGCGGACATCATCGGCACCAGCGTCAGCGAGACCACGGCGGAGATCAGGATGGTGATCGCCAGCGTCACCGCGAACTCGCGGAACAGGCGACCCACCACGTCCTGCATGAACAGCAGCGGGATCAGCACCGCGATCAGCGAGACGGTCAGCGAGATGATGGTGAAGCCGATCTGCGTGGCGCCCTTGAGCGCCGCGGCGAAGGGCTGCTCGCCCTCCTCCAGGTAGCGGGCGATGTTCTCGATCATCACGATCGCGTCGTCGACCACGAAGCCGGTGGCGATGGTCAGCGCCATCAGGCTCAGGTTGTTGAGCGAATAGCCCAGCAGGTACATCAGCCCGCAGGTGCCGATGAGCGAGATCGGCACCGCGATGCTGGCGATGACGGTGGCGCGCAGGTTGTGCAGGAAGAAGAAGATCACCAAGACCACCAGCACCACCGCCAGCACCAGCTCGATCTGCACGTGGTGCACCGAGGCGCGGATGCCGGTAGTGCGGTCCGACAGGACCTGCATGCGCACCGCGCCGGGCAGCGAGGCCGTCAGCTCGGGCAACTGCTTCTTGATGGCGTCCACGGTGGCGATCACGTTGGCGCCGGGCTGGCGCTGCACGTTCAGGATGACGGCCGGGCGGAGCGTGCCGTCGGCGTTCTTCACGGTGTCGGCCTTCGCGTCGGCATCGGCCTTGAGCGCGGCCCAGGCGCCGAGCTGGTTGTTCTCGGCGCTGTCGACCACCTGGGCCACGTCGCGCATGCGCACGGGGGCGCCGTTCTTCCACGCGACGATCAGGTTCTGGTAATCGGCCGCCGTGAGCAACTGGTCGTTGGCGTTGATGGTGTAGGCGCGCTTCGGGCCGTCGAAGCTGCCCTTGGCGCTGTTGGCGTTGGCCGCGCTGATGGCGCTGCGCAGCGTGTCGATGCCGATGCCCACCGAGGCCAGCGCGTTGGTGTCGGCCTGGATGCGCACCGCGGGACGCTGCCCGCCCGAGAGCGTGACCAGGCCGACGCCCGTCACCTGGCTCATCTTCTGCGCCAGCCGCGTGTTCACCAGGTTCTGCACCTCCGTCAGCGGCATGGTGTCGCTGCTCACCGCCAGGGTGAGGATGGGCGAGTCGGCCGGGTTGACCTTGGCGTACACGGGCGGCGCCGGCAGGTCGGCCGGCAGGAAGGAGCCGCCGGCGTTGATGGCCGCCTGCACCTGCTGCTCCGCCACGTCCAGCGTCTCGTTCAGGTCGAACTGCAGGGTGACGATGGACACGCCGGCGGCGCTCACCGAGCTCATGCGGTTCAGCCCGGCCATCTGGCCGAACTGGCGCTCCAGCGGCGCGGTGACGGTACGGCTCATCACCTCCGGGCTGCCGCCGGGGTACAGCGTCTGCACCTGGATGGTCGGGTAGTCCACCTGCGGCAGCGCCGCCAGCGGCAGGAAGCGCAGGCCGACCAGGCCCGCCAGCACGATGGCCAGCATCAAGAGGCCGGTGGCGACCGGCCGCTCGATGAAGGGACGCGAAGGACTCACGGCGGACACCCCGCTCAGGAGGCCGGGCGGCCCGGCCCGCCGCCTTCGCGCTGGCGCTGCTGCATGCGCTGCCAGCGCGCCAGCGCCTCGGGATCGCCCTTGTCGAGCTGCTCCAGGAACTGCTTGCGCCGGGCCAGTTGCTCGGGGTCGTCCTTGGCGCTGTCGAGCATGCGCTGG
>NZ_JBIQNC010000331.1:0-3115 GCF_044462705.1 Xenophilus sp. | reverse complement strand
CGCGGCAAGGTGGTGCGCACCACGATCGGTGATGCGCGTGCGCCATGCCCGCAGGGTAAGCGTGGCCTCACCACCCCATTGATGGCGCAGCCCTGACCGTCGAGCATGTGTGTCCATATGCAGGACTCTGGACATACCTCTCAATGGAGCGGCACGATGGTCGAGCGCACGATGCGCAACGGCAAGAAGGTCTACACCTCGGCATTCAAGGCCTGGATGGTGGAACATGCCCGCGTGCCAGGCGTGTCGGTCTCCGGCCTGGCGGTGCGCCACGGCGTCAACGCAAACCTGCTGCGCCACTGGATGCGGCTGGAGCACTGGAGTGCGCCTGCGGCTGCGCCCGTCCTGTTGCCCGTGACCGTCACGCAGCCTGAACCTTGTGCAGCGCCGGTGGCTACGCGCGAAGGCTCGGCACCGATAGAGATTGTGCTGGGCGAGGCCATCGTGCGCGTTCCCATCGGCGTAGACCTGCAGCACCTGCGCCTCGTCTTGCAAGCGCTGCGGGCATGATCGGCCCGCCAGCGAACACCCAGGTCTGGCTGGTGGCCGGCCACACCGACATGCGCAAGGGCTTCGATGGCCTGGCCGCGCTGGTGCAGACGGCCCTGGCGCAAAGCCCGTTCAAGGGGCACGTCTTCGTCTTCCGCGGCCGCCGTGGTGACATCGTCAAGCTGCTGTGGTTCGATGGCCAGGGCCTGCTGCTGCTGAGCAAGCGGCTGGAGCGAGGGCGCTTCATCTGGCCGCAGGCCAGCAGCGGCAGCGTGGCCCTCACGCCAGCGCAACTGGCCATGCTGCTGGAAGGCATCGACTGGCGCATGCCGGTGCGCACGCATCATCCCGAGTTGGCGGCATAGCCACACCGGCGTGCCGTCGGTGGCACTACCGATTGCCCAGGGCGAGTGCCTGCGGCACAGTTGGGGCCTGTGTCGACACCGCCACCCGCCGAGCCCCACACTATCGAAGGCTTGCTGCGCGTGATCGAGGTGCGTGATGGCGAACTCGCCGTGCTGCGCCTGATGGTGGACAAGCTCAAGCTGCAGTTGCTGCGCCGCGTGCGCGCGCAGTTCGGCACCTCCAGCGAACAGTGGCAGACCAGCCTGATCGACGAGCAAACATTGCCGGTGCCAACCTGTAAGCCGGTCGGCACCAAGACCGAGGCTGCCAACGCATCGACGATTGATCGCAGCCTGCCGGCGCACCTGCCGCGCGAGGCGCAAGTGCATCGCCCCGAGACGAACGCCGCACACCACGACGCGGCAGGCCAGCCCTGCGGCTGCACCGCCTGTGGCGGGCGGCTGCGCCAGATCGGCCAGGACGTCTCCGAGCAGCTGGAGTAAGTGCCGGCGCGCTTCAAGGTGATCCGCCATGTGCGACCCAAGCTGGCCTGCGTGCGCTGCCAGTCCATCTTCCAGGCAGACGCCGCCAGCCGGCCCATCGCACGCGGCTTGGCCGCAGCAGGCCTGCTGGCCCACGTGCTGGTGTCCAAGTATTGCGATCACCTGCCGCTGTACCGGCAAGGCAGCATCTACGCGCGCAGCGGCGTGCAGATCGACCGCTCCACCATGGCCGGTTGGGTCGAGCACAGCGAGCGGCTGCTCGCGCCGCTGGTGGCCGCGCTGGGCCGCTACACGCTGGCAGCGGCCAAGCTGCATGCCGATGACACCCCCGTGCCGGTGCTGGCACCGGGCCAGGGCAAGACGCGCACCGCGCGCCTGTGGGTCTACGTGCGCGACGACCGGCCTGCCGGCGCCAGCGAACCACCCGCAGCCTGGTACCAGTACACGCCCGACCGCAAGGGCGAGCGCCCGCAGCGCCACCTGCGCCACTTCCAGGGCGTGCTGCAGGCCGATGCCTACGGCGGCTGGGGCAAGCTGTACGACAGCGGCCAGGTCACCGAGGCGGCCTGCTGGGCGCATGCACGCCGGCCGTGGTGGGACCTGTACCTGAGCACCAGCAAGGCCGAGGACTCCATCGCGGCCCAGGCGCTGCAACGCATCGCGGCGCTGTACGCCGTGGAGAAGGACATCCGTGGCCAGCCACCGGATGTTCGCAGGACCCACCGTCAGGCCCGCGCTGGCCCGCTGCTCGATGAGCTGCACGCCTGGCTGAGCAGCCTGGTGGGGCGCGTGTCGGCCAAGTCCGATCTGGCACGCGCCATCGGCTACACCCTCACACGCTGGCAGGCGCTGACGCGCTACCGCGATGACGGGCGCATCGAGATGGACAACAACGCAGCCGAGCGAGCCCTGCGCGGCATAGCGCTGGGCCGTGGCAACTACTTGTTCATGGGCTCGGATGCCGGCGGCGAGCGGGCCGCCGCGATCTACAGCCTCGTACAGACGGCCAAGCTCCAACGGGCTCGATCCCGAGGCCTACCTGCGCGAGGTGCTGGGGCGCATTGCCGATCACCCGATCTGCCAAATCGAGGAGCTGCTGCCGTGGAACATCGGCACGCGCGAGGCAGTAGGCGACGAACAGCGACGCGCCGCATGAGCCGCGGCGTCGATCCGCGCATGCTGGAACTGCTGAACAACGCCAGCAGCTTGCAGCTGTTCGAGCTGAGCACCGTCATCGAGCGGCTGCTGGCCGACCTGCGCCGCATCATCGCCGTGCGGGTGAACCTGCACCTGGGCCAGACGGTGCGCTTCCTGGACTGGCGCGACGGCAGCCTGCGCGAGGGCAAGGTGCTGGCCATGAAGGACACGCAGCTCGTGCTGCAGGACTTGCGCGAGCGGCGTGAATGGAAGCTGCCCTATACCGCCATCGAGGCACCGTCAGCCGACGCCGGCGGAACGCCGCAAGGCCCCGCGATGCCGCCCGAGCCGAGCGCGCCGAAGCCCACGCGCGAGGACTTCCGGCGCGGCGACAAGGTGGCCTTCGAGGACAAGTATCTGCAGACCGTGGTGGGCACCGTCGTGCGGATCAACGAGCGCACTGCGACCGTCGATGCCGGCGGTGGCAACACCTGGCGCGTGGGCTTCGCGCTGCTGCGCCGCGTACTGGACATCTGACGTTCCGCCGACCGGCCGGGGTCAAGATGGGCCTTGGCGCCACACTTACCCCGCAGGACCTGGTCAACCGGCAGTTCAGCGCGCAGCGCCCGAACCAGTTGTGG
>NZ_JBIQNC010000330.1:0-3166 GCF_044462705.1 Xenophilus sp. | reverse complement strand
CGAAGCCCAGCCCCACCGTGAACGGCCGGGGCACCATCGCCGCCAGCGTGCGGTCGTAGAAGCCGCCGCCGTAGCCCAGCCGGTAGCCGCCCGCGCTGTAGCCCAGGCAGGGCACGAACAGCAGCGTGGGGACGATCAGCTCGGTGTCCTTGGGCTTGGGGATGTCGTAGGCGTCGTTCTCCATCGGGCAGCCCGGGTACCAGGCGTGGAAGGTCAGCGTCTTGTGCACGCGGTCGACCACCGGCAGCCCGATGCGCCGGCGCAGGGGCTCGTCCATCAGCTCGCCGTCTTCCTTCCAGCGGTGCAGCGCGGGCAGCGGGTCGAACTCGCCCTTGATCGGCCAGTAGGCGCCGATCACCGTGTCGGGCCGCCCCACCAGCCAGATGCGCATCACCTGCTGCAGGGCGGCGGCGCGCTGCAGGCGGTCCGGCATGGCCAGGCGCTGCTCGATCAGCGCCTTGCGGACCTGCGCCTTGAGAAATTCGCCCGCTGCGGACGGCTTCGCGCCGGTGCGCGAGCGATTTCCATCGTGTGCCTTGTCCATAATCCCTCGATGCAGTTTCGAAGCATTTTGGCAGCCTTGCTGCTGGGGTCGGTCGTGCTGGCGCAGCCCGCCTGCGCGCAGGAGGCCGGCAGCGACGACGTGATCCTCCAGATGAAGCAGGCCTTCCAGCGCGGCGACAAGGCCCGGCTGGCGGCCCTGCTGCCCGCGGCGCGCGGCCACGCGCTGGAGCCGTGGGCCGCCTACTGGGAGCTGAAGGCGCGCCTCCAGGAGGCCGGCAGCGACGAGGTGCAGGCCTTCCTCGCCCGCTACGCCGGCACCTACCAGGAAGACCGGCTGCGCAACGACTGGCTGCTGCTGCTCGGCCAGCGCCGGCAGTGGGACGAGTTCGCGGCGCTGCACGCGGGCTTTCGCATGCGCGACGACCGCGAGGTGCAGTGCTACGCCATCCTGGTCGACGTGCTGACCAGCGGCCAGGCCACGCCGGAGCAGGCCGAGACGGTGCGGCGCAACTGGCTGGGCCAGCGCGACCTGGACGACGGCTGCCTCACCGCGGCCGACCGCATGATCGCCGCGCGCCTGATGTCGCCCAACGACGCCTGGCGCAAGGCGCGCCTGGCGATGGAGGCCAACCGCACCAGCGCGGCCCGCGCCGCCGTCACGCTGGTCGCGCCCGAGGCGCTGCCCACCTTCGCCCAGGTCGGCGCCAGCGCGGCGCGCTTCCTCTCCGGCGCCGCCTCGGCCGCCAGCAAGGCGCGCAAGGAGATGGTGGTGCTGGCCCTGATCCGCATGGCCGCCTCCGACCCCGACACCGCCGCCACGCAACTGGAGGGCAAGTGGGGCCCCATGCTCTCGCCCGAGGAGCGCAACTGGCTGTGGGGCAGCATCGGCCGCCAGGCGGCGCAGAAGCTCTCGCCCCAGGCGCCGGGCTACTTCGCCAACGTGACGAAGAACGGCGACCTCACCGACGACATGCTCGGCTGGCGCGTGCGCGCCGCGCTGCGCATGGGCCGCTGGAAGGAGGTCGAGTCCGCCGTCGACGCGATGAGCGAGGAGGCGCGCCAGGACGCCACCTGGGTCTACTGGAAGGCCCGCGCCCTCGCCGCGCAGGGTGGCGCGCGGCGCCAGGAGGAATCGCGCGAGCTGCTGCAGTCGATCGCCGGCACGCGCGGCTTCTACGAGCTGCTGGCGCTGGAAGACCTGGGCCAGCGCGCGCAGGTGCCCACGCCGCCGGAGCCGCTCACGCCCGAGGAAAGAGCCGCCGCACGCAGCAACGCCTCGCTGCAGCGCGCGCTGTACGCCATCGGCATCGGCCTGCGCTCCGAGGGCGTGCGCGAGTGGAACTACGCCACCAACCTGCACGAGCGCGGCGGCATGGACGACCGCGCCCTGCTGGCCGCCGCCGACCTGGCCTGCCAGCGCGAGGTGTACGACCGCTGCATCAACACCAGCGAGCGCACCAAGGGCTTCATCAGCGCCGAGCAGCGCTTCCCGATGCCCTTCCACGACACGGTGCTGCGCAAGAGCGCCGACATCGGCCTGGACCCGGCCTACGTCTACGGCCTGATCCGCCAGGAGTCGCGCTTCATCATGGACGCGCGCTCGGGCGTCGGCGCCTCGGGGCTGATGCAGCTCATGCCCGCCACCGCGCGCTGGACGGCGCGCAAGATCGGGCTGGACTACGCGCCCTCGATGATCACCGACCGCGAGACCAACATCACGCTGGGCACCAGCTACCTGAAGCTGGCGCTGGACGATTTCGACGGCTCCATGCCGCTGGCGGCAGCCGCCTACAACGCCGGCCCGGGCCGCCCGCGCGCCTGGCGCAACGGGCCGGTGCTCGACGCCGCCATCTGGGCCGAGAACGTGCCCTTCAACGAAACGCGCGACTACGTCAAGAAGGTGCTGGCCAACACCACCAACTACGCGGCCCTCATCACCGGCCGGCCACAGTCGCTGAAGGACCGGCTGGGCACCGTCGGCCCGCGCTCGGCCGCCGAGCCGGAGCCGAACAAGGACCTGCCCTGACCGCCTGCCCGATCCCCATGCGCCGCGCGGCCCCGACCGGGGCCGCGCGCCTTTGACGACATGAACAAAACCCTCCAATGGCTGCGCGCCCACCTGCCGCCCTGGGCCCTCGACTGGCTCGACGTGCTGGTGCCCGCCGTGCAGGTCGTGCTCATCGTCCTGGTGGCCTGGCTGCTGATGCGCCTGGTGCGCCGGCTCGTCCGCCGGCTGGCCGCGGCCTACGCCCTGCCCTCCGAGGTCGTGCTGCTGTCGCGGCGCACCGTCGCCTTCGTGGTCTACGGCGGCGCGCTGCTGTGGTGCCTGGAGCGCCTGGGCGTCTCGGGCGGCGTGCTGTGGACGGCCTTCACCGGCTTCGCGGCCGTGGGCGCGGTGGCCTTCTTCGCCGCCTGGAGCGTGCTGTCGAACATCTTCTGCGCGCTGCTGATCTTCACCACCCGGGCCTTCCGCCTCGGCGACCTGGTGGAGCTGCTGGAGAACGGCGACAAGCCCGGCCTGAAGGGCCGCGTGGCCGACATCAACCTCGTCTACACCACGCTGGACGAGACCGGCGACGCCGCCAACGGCACCACGCTGCAACTGCCCAACAGCCTGTTCTTCCAGCGCGTGCTGCGGCGCTGGCACGGCAGCGCAGCGGCC
>NZ_JBIQNC010000329.1:0-3192 GCF_044462705.1 Xenophilus sp. | reverse complement strand
GCGGTGGACTGGCTGCAGCGCGGCGACCAGGCCGCCGCGGCGCTGGCCACGCACGAATACCAGTGCGTGCTGCTGGACCGGGGCCTGCCCGGCCTCGACGGCGATGCCGTCCTGAAGGCCCTGCGTGCCGAGGGCGCTGCGCGGGCGCAGCCGCCGGTGATCGTGATCACGGCGCGCGACACGCTGGCCGACCGCGTGCAGGGGCTGGACCTGGGCGCGGACGACTACCTGGTCAAGCCCTTCGACCTGGAAGAGCTGTCGGCCCGGGTGCGCGCCGCCCTGCGCCGGGGCGCGGTGCAGGGCGCCCCCGAGCTGCGCCACGGCGCGGTGGCGCTCGACCCGGCCGCCAAGCGCGTGACCCTGGACGGCGCGCCGCTCACGCTCACCGCGCGCGAATTCGCCGTGCTGCAGGCGCTGATGCGCCGTCCCGCCCACATCCTGAGCCGCGCCCAACTGGAGGAAGCCCTGTACGGCTGGGGCGCGGAGGTGGAGAGCAACGCCATCGAGGTGCACGTCTACAACCTGCGCAGGAAGCTGGGCAGCGGCTTCATCGTGACGGTGCGCAACCAGGGCTACCGGCTGGCGCCCGCATGAAGCGCTTCCGATGGCCGGCGGCCGGGCACCGGCCCGACACGGCGGAGGCCACCTCCCCGCGCCGCGGCTGGTCGCTGCGCCGGCGCCTGCTGCTGGCCGTGATGGGGACCAGCGTCGGCCTGTGGCTGACGAGCCTCGCCATCGTCGTCGGCGTGGCCTGGTTCGCGACCAGCGACGTCTTCGACGACGCGCTGGAAGAGGGTTCGCGCCTGGTGCTGCAGCTGGCGCCCCAGGGCGAGGCCGCCGCCGGCGCCTTCCCGGGGCTGCGCCCGGGCCGCGGCGACGCGCTGAGGCTGCGCATGTACTACCAGCTCGTGGCACCCGACGGCCGCGTGCTCCTGCGCGGCGAGGACACCCCGGCAACGGCCTTCCGGCCTCGTGCGCAGCATGAGGAGACGGCCACGGTCCGGGTGGAGGGCGAGTTTTGGCGCGTGCATGTGCGCCCCGGGCCCGGCGGCGTCACCGCCCAGGTGGCGCAGCCGATGGAAGAGCGCCTGGAGCTGCTGGAGGAAATGGCCGAGAACCTGGCCTGGCCCGCGCTGGCGCTGCTGGCGCTGCTCGGCCTGCTCAGCTGGCTGCTGATCCGGCGCCTGCTGCGGCCGCTGGAGGACACGGCCCTGCGCATCGACGCCAAGTCGCCGCACGACCTGACGCCCGTGCAGGCGCCCGATCCGCCGCGCGAACTGCAGCCGATCCTGGCTGCACTCAACGCGCTGCTGGCGCGCCTGGCCGCGGCGCTGGACGGCGAGCGCCGCTTTACGGCCGATGCCGCGCACGAGCTGCGCACGCCATTGGCCGCGCTGCGCATGCGCGTGCAGCTCATCGAGCGCGAGCTGAAGCTGCCGGACACCCATCTGCGGCAACTGCGCGCCGACCTGGACCGCTGCACCGCGCTGGTGGAAGGCCTGCTGGCGCTGGCCCGGCTGGAGCCTCAGGTCGAGCCCCTGGCACGCGAGGCGGTGGACCTCGAGGCACTGCTCGACGGCCTGGACCTCCAGGCACAGGCACCGGGCGTGCAGGTGGAGCGGGACCTGGTCGTGCCGCGGCTGCGCGCCGCGCCCGCACTGCTGGCCAGCGCGCTGCGCAACCTGGTCGACAACGCCGTGCGCTACGGCCGCGAAGGCGGGCGGGTGCGCATCGAGTCCGCGCGCCTGCCGCAGGGCGGCACGCGCCTGGCCGTGCGCGACGACGGCACGGGCGTGCCGACCGCGCAGCGCGCGCGGCTCGGGGAGCGGTTCTTCCGGGTGCTGGGCACCGGGCAGACGGGCAATGGCCTGGGCCTGTCCATCGTCGCGCGCATCGCCGCGCTGCATGGCGCCAGCCTGCGGTTCGAGGACGGGCTGGACGGCCGAGGGCTGAGCGTGGTGCTCGATTTCCCGCCGGACTGACGCACATCAGACTGCCTTCATCTTGGGGCCGCCCAATGGGGTTGTCCCGCCTCGGCGGGGTTTTTCTTGCATCGACAGAAAGAAAGGAATCGAATCATGCGCAACACTGCATCCACATGGGCTGTCGCCGCCGTCCTGGCTCTGACCGCCGCCGCCTCCTCCGCGCAGCCGGCGGGATACACCGGCCCCAGCAACGCGCCCAAGGCCGCTGCCCAAGGCGCGTATGCGGGGCCCGTCAACGTGCCGCTGGTGACCGTGCGGCAACTGCTCGACGCGGGCCGCGACGACCAGCCCGCCCGGCTGCAGGGCCGCATCGTCTCGTTCGAGGGGAACGAGCGCTACACCTTCGAGGACGCCACCGGCCGCATCATCGTGGAGATCGACGACGAGGACTTCCCGCCCGGCCAGGCCGTGAGCGCCGAGCACCGCGTGGAACTGCTGGGCGAATTCGACAAGGGGCTGCGCAAGACCGAGTTCGAGGTGGACCGGGTGACGCTGCTGCCCTGACCGGGCACATGAACGCCGGGGCGGACCGGAAGGCCTGCCTCTTTTCTTTGCGACTGCAGTGGCGGCCCGCATGAACGGCCGCCCGATCCGACGAGGCATCCGATGAACACAGAGGAAACACGCGCCGTTCTCACCATCTGCCTGCTGGCCGCCTATGCCGACGGCGACAAGCACGACCGCGAGCGCGAGCAGATCCGCGAGGTGGCACAGGGACTGGCGCAGGACCGGCAGGTCAACCTGCCCGGCCTGTACCAGGACGTGCTGATGCGCCGCGTCCAACTGGCCGACGTGCTGCCGAAGCTGGCCAGCGACGAGGCGCGCCAGCTGGCCTACGAGATGGCCGTATGCGTGTGCGAGGCCGACGGCCGCACCAGCGCGCAGGAGCAGGCCTTCCTGGCCGGACTGCGCGAGGCGCTGGGCCAGGCGCCGGCGGGCTTCGCCGAGCAGGCCGATGCGCTGGCGGCCGCGCCGCTGCAGGCTGCCGCCGTTGCGCTGCCGGAAGCGCCCACGGCGGACCAGCCGGCGCCGCACCCCGCCGCGGTCGACGCGCTGCCGGGCACGGCGGCGCAGCGCCGCCCCGGCACGCTCCCGGCCGCGGAGATGGACCGCAAGATCCTCCATGCATCCATCCTCAACGGCGCCATCGAGCTGCTGCCCGAGAACCTGTCCACGCTGGCCATCATCCCGCTGCAGATGCGGCTGG
>NZ_JBIQNC010000328.1:0-3246 GCF_044462705.1 Xenophilus sp. | reverse complement strand
CGCCGACCGCCCCACCATGAGCCCGCGCCCCAGGCCCCCGGCCACGGCGCGCGCCACGGACCACAAAAAAGGCCGTCCGGAAAGGAGCGGCCTCGTCATCGACGCACCCCGCAGCCTACTGCGCCAGGTAGTCCGACACCACCTTCCACTTCCCATCCACGATCTGCGACAGCCGCGAGGCGTTGTTGCCCAGGCGCTTGGTGGCGGTGAAGGTCATCTTCGGCGCGCCGAACATGTCGGGCTCGAAGGTGCTGGCGTCCATCAGCTTGACGAAGGAATCGGTCGTCAGGTTGGCGCCGGCCTTCTGCGCCACCTGGGCGAAGGCGTCGATGATCATGTAGCCGTAGACCGAGAACACGGTCGGGTCCTCGTTGAACTTGGTCTTGTACTTGTTGGCCCAGAAGCGGATCTTCTCGTTGGCCTCGTCGGTGTAGGGGTTCTGCACCGTCATGGTGGCGTAGATGCCGTCCATCGCCTTGCCGCCCAGCTTGTGGATCAGGTCGGTGTAGGCGGCGCTGGAGCCGAGGAACACCGGGTTGAAGCCCGTCTTGCGCGCCTCGCCCACGGTGCCGATGGTCTCGCGGATGATGGTGCCGAGCACCACCAGGTCGCAGCCCGCGGCCTTCATCTTCGCCACCTGGCTGCTGAAGTCGGTGGCGCCGCGCTTGAAGCTGGTCTTCTCGGCCAGCTCCATGCCCACCGTCTTCAGGCCCGCCTCGGCGCCGCGCTGCACCTCCAGGCCGAACTCGTCGTCCTGGTAGATGGTGCAGACCTTCTTGGCGCCCTTGTCCTTCACCAGCTTGGGCAGCGCCATGCGGATCTGGTCGTAGTAGGTGGCCGCGAAGGAGTACTTGAGCCGGTGGTGCGGCTCGTACATCTCGCGCGCGGCGGTGATCGGGAAGAAGTTGATGACGTTCTTGTCGAACTGCACCGGCATGGCCGCCATGTTCTGCGCGGTGCCGATGTGGCCGGCCATGATGAAGATCTTGTCCTGGTTCACCAGCTTCTGCGCGGCCAGCACCGCCTTCTTCGGGTCGTAGCCCGAGTCTTCCACGTACAGCTTGAGCTTGCGGCCGTTGATGCCGCCCTGCTCGTTGATCTCCTCCACGCGCAGCTGCATGCCGTTGCGCGACTGCTTGCCGAAGCCGGCCAGCGGGCCGGACAGGTCCTGGATGGTGCCGATGCGGATCTCGTCCTTGCTCACACCCTGCTGGGCCAGGGCGAAGGGGCTGGCCAGGGCCAGGGCGGCCAGGGCGATCAGGGTCTTGTTCACGGCAGCGTCTCCTTTTGCTTGGGTTTCACGAGTACATGGCTTCGATGCGGTCGGCGTACTTGGCCTGCACCAGCTTGCGCTTGAGCTTCATGGTGGGCGTCAGCTCCTCGTCCTCGGCACTGAGCTGCGTGTCGAGCAGGAAGAACTTCTTGATCTGCTCGACCCGGGCGAACTTCGCGTTGACGCGGTCGATCTCGCCCTGGATCAGGGCCTGCACCTCGGGCGCGCGCGTCAGACTGGCGTAGTTGCTGAAGGGCACGTCGTGGTCCTGCGCGAATTTCTCGACGTTCTCCTGGTCGATCATGATGATCACCGTCAGGTAGGGCCTCGCATCCCCGATCACCACCGCGTCGGTGACGTAGGGGCTGAACTTGAGCTCGTTCTCCAGCTCGCTGGGCGTGATGTTCTTGCCGCCTGCCGTGATGATGATGTCCTTCATCCGGTCGGTGATGCGGAAATACCCGTCCTCGTCCACCGAGCCCACGTCGCCGGTGTGCAGCCAGCCGTCGGCGTCGATGGCCTCGGCCGTCTTCTCGGGCTGATGCAGGTAGCCCATGAAGACGTTGGGCCCGCGCACCCGGATCTCGCCCGTGCCCTCGTCGATGCGCACCTCGTTGTACGCCGTGGCGGGGCCGATGGAGCCGGGCTTGATGCGTGCGGCCGGCATGCCGGTGGAAGCGCCGCCGGTCTCCGTCATGCCCCACACCTCCAGCATCGGCACGCCCAGCGCGAGGTACCAGCGCACCAGGTCGGGCGAGATGGGCGCCGCGCCGGTGACGAGGAAACGCGCCCGGTGGATGCCGATGAGCTTGCGCACGTTGTCCAGCGCCAGCCAGCGCGCCAGGCGGAAGCGCAGCTTCAGGCCGCCGCCCACCGGCTGCCCGGCCAGCACCCGTTCGGCGATGCGCTGGCCCACGCCGATGGCCCAGGCGTAGGCGGCGCGCTGCAGCGGCGTGGCCTCCTTCAGCGCGATCATCACGCCCGAGTAGAACTTCTCCCACACCCGCGGCACAGCCAGAAAGACGGTGGGCGCGATCTCGCGCACGTTCTCGGGCACGGTCTCGGGGTTCTCGACGAAGTTGAGCACCGCGCCGGTGTACATGGCGAAGTACTCGCCGCCCATGCGCTCGGCCACGTGGCACAGCGGCAGGAAGCACATGCGCTCGTCGCGCTCGTCCTGCGCGATCAGCGTGTTGTAGCCGCGCATGGCGTACACCAGCCCGGCATGGCTGTGCATCGCGCCCTTGGGCTTGCCGGTGGTGCCCGAGGTGTAGATGAGGATGGCCAGGTCCTGCGGCTGCACCTGGGCCACGCGCTCCTCCACCGCGCCGGGGTTGGCCGCGAGGTGCCCGCGGCCCAGCGCGCGCAGGGCGTCCAGGCTGAGCACGTCCGGGTCGTGGAAGTCGCGCAGGCCCTTCATGTCGAACACGACCACCTTGCGCAGCAGCGGCAGCTGCGCGCGCACCGCCAGCGCCTTGTCGAGCTGCTCGTCGTCTTCCACGAAGAGCACGACGCTGCGCGAGTCCTCGCACAGGTAGTGCACCTGGCTGGCCGCGTCGGTGGGGTAGATGCCGTTGGACACGCCGGCGCAGCTGAGCACCGCCAGGTCGGCCAGCACCCACTCGACGACGGTGTTGGACAGGATCGACGCGCATTCGCCGCGCGCGAAGCCCAGCGCCAGCAGGCCGTGGGCGATCTCGCGCACCGCCTCGGCGGCCTGCGCCCAGGTCCAGGCGCGCCAGATGCCCAGTTGCTTCTGGCGCATCCACACCTGCTCGCCGCGCATCCCGGCGGCGTTCCAGAACACGGCGGGCAGCGTCTCGCCCGGCACCACCACGTCGGTGCGCGGCTGCATGTGGGCGGTGTCCCAGAGGCCCGCGGGGAGGTACGCGCTGCTGCTGCCGTTACTCATCGCCAGGTCTTCTTTTTCTTCCAGCGCCGCTCGCCGCGGGCGCCGCTTTCCTGCATGCCGA
>NZ_JBIQNC010000327.1:0-3255 GCF_044462705.1 Xenophilus sp. | reverse complement strand
TACCGCACGCACGACGGCCGCGTCGGCTTCCTCAACGAGGCCTGCCCGCACCGCGGCGCCTCGCTCGCGCTGGCGCGCAACGAGGACAACGCGCTGCGCTGCATCTTCCACGCCTGGAAGATCTGCGTCTCCGGCGAGGTCCTCGAGGTGCCCAACGAGGCCTCCAACCCGGAGGGCTTTCGCAAGACGGTGGACGTGAAGAACTATCCGGCGGTGGAAGGCGGCGGCCTGGTGTGGGTGTGGCTGGGCCAGGGCGAAGCGCCGCCGGCGCCCAACTTCGAGTGGATGGACCTGCCGCCGGACCAGGCGTACGCATGCGGGCTGGAACTCAACTCCAACTGGCTCCAGGGCGTGGAGGCCACCATCGACTCCTCGCACATCGCCCTGCTGCACCAGAGCCACCTGGAGCACTCGAAGATGGACATGGCGGCCACGCGCGTGAACAGCGCCGTGCGCTACCGCTTCGAGGACACGCCCTACGGCTACCGCGCGGCCGCCCTGCGCGAGGCGGCCGACGGCCACTGCGTGGCGCGCGTCACGGAATTCGTGATGCCCTACTACGGGATGATCCCGCCGATCAACACGGGCGCCGACCAGGACCGCACCGTCATCGTCGCGGTACCGATCGACGACACGCACCTGATCCAGTGGTACATCTTCTACAACACGAAGCGGCCGACGGACTCGATGAAGCGCGCCCAGCGCGCCAACACCTGGCCCATGGCCGGCGGCGTGTGCCACGACCCGGACCTCGCCTGGGGGCAGAACCGCATGCTGATGAAGAACGGCAACCACACCGGCTTCAACGACATCGTGGTGGAGGACTTCGTCACCCAGATCAGCATGGGCCCCATCGTCGACCGTTCGGAGGAATACCTGTGCTCCGCGGACCAGGCCATCATCCGGCTGCGCCGCCACCTGCTGCAGGCGGTCAGGAAGTTCATGAACGACGAGACGCCCGCCAGCGCGCTGCCCGAGGCGCGCGACTATTCCGGCATCACCGCCACCGGCGGCCGGCTGGAATCCGTCGAGAGCGACTGGCGCCACCTGCCCCGCTGACGGGAGACGGCCATGGACTGCAGCGACTCGAAGCAGTGGGTGCGCGCATGCGCCGCCGCCGACGTGAAGCCGGGCGCGCCCAAGGGCGTCAGGCTGGCGGGCATCCCCATCGCGCTCTACCGCCTGGAAGACGGCGTCTACGCCACCCACGACGTCTGCACGCACGCGTACGCCCTACTGTCGGAGGGCTACATCGAGGGCGACGCGATCGAATGCCCGCTGCACGGCGCGCAGTTCGACATCCGCAGCGGCAGGTGCCTGGCCGTCGCGACCGCCGACCTCTCGACCTACGAGGTGCGCGTCGAGGACGGATCGCTGCTGGTGAAGGTGCCCGCCGACGCCGGGGCGGACGCGCCATGACCTGCGCCGGGGGCCGCCGCCGCCGCGTCGTCATCGTCGGCGGCGGACAGGCGGCCGGCGCGGCGCTCAGGACGCTGCGCCAGCTCGGCTACGCGGGGCCGGTCGCGCTCGTCAGCGACGAGACGCACCTTCCCTACGAACGGCCGCCGCTGTCCAAGGAGTACCTCTGGGGCAAGGAGCACGCACTGCGCTGGATCGCACCCGACGCCGGCGCGAGCGCGCGCTGCGCGATCGGCCGCACCGCGGTCGCCTGCGATGGCGCATCCAGGACGATCGCGCTGGACGACGGCACCACCCTGCCCTACGACGTGCTGCTGCTCGCCACCGGCGGCATGCCCCGCCGGCTGTCGGTGCCCGGCAGCGGGCTGGCCGGCGTCCACTGCCTGCGCAGCGCGGCCGACGCGGCGGCGCTGCGCGGGTCCATCGCGCGCTGCGCGCAGCAGCAGCGGGCGCTGCTCGTGGTGGGCGGCAGCTGGATCGGCCTGGAGGTGGCTGCGGGCGCGCGAGAGGCGGGCGTCGAGGTCATCCTGGCCGAGCAGGGAGAGCGGCTGTGCGGCCGCACGCTGCCTGCCGCGGCGGCGGACTGGCTCCACGATCTCCACGTCGCCCGGGGCGTGGACCTGCGGCTGCGCACGTCCGTGGTCCGCCTCGATGGCGAGGATGGCGCAGTGCACAGCGCGCAACTGTCGGACGGCGCGCGGGTGCAGGTCGGCGCCGTCGTGGCGGGCATCGGCATCAGCCCCAACCTGTCGCTGGCGCAGCAGCTCGGGCTGCACGTCCGCTCGGGCATCGTGGTCGACCGCCACGGCAGGACGTCGGCGCCGCACGTCTACGCCGCCGGCGACGTCGCCGAGCAGGCGTGCCCCTGGCACGGCGCCGGCATCCGCATCGAGACCTGGGACAACGCGAACCGCCAGGGCGAGGCGGCGGCGCGGCACATCGCGTCGCTGGACGGCGCGGGCGCCGCGCCCGACGCCGCCGGCCACGCCGCGCCCCCGTGGTTCTGGTCGGACCAGTACGGCGTGAACCTGCAGGTGCTGGGCGCACCCACCTGCGGCGACGAGGTGCTGGCCGACCGGACAGACGGGACCGGACGGCTCTTCGTCCATCTGCGCGACGGCACGGTCGTCGGCGCCGTGGGCATCGACCGGCCGCGCGACATGCGCCGGCTGCGCAAGCTGCTGGCGCAGCGGCCGGCATGGCAGGCGCAAGACCTGGCGGTCGAGGGCTTCTTCTAGGGCCTGTTATTGGCAACAGGCCCTAGAGCGCAAGCGCCGCCTGCAGCCGCTTCACGACGCGGCGCGCCTGCACCTGCGAAGCGATGTTGGTGAAGCCCATCAGCAGGCCCTGCTCGTGCACGGACGCGCAGCGCTCCGACAGGGCCTGCGCATTCAGCCCTGCCGCCTGTGCCCGCCGGGCCAACGCGGCATCACTTTCCTGCGCGCCGGGACAGCGCGCGATCAGGTGCATGCCGCCGCCTTGCAGGGCCACGGCGACGGCATCGCCGAAGACCTGCTGCAGGGCCTGCTCCAGGAGGGCGCGGCGGCGCGCGTAGAGCAGGCGCATCTTGCGCAGGTGGCGCGCGAAATGCCCCTCGCGCATGAAGTCCGCCACGATCGCCTGCATGAGCTGCGGGCAGCCGTTCGAGCCGGCCCGCAGCGCGGCGTCGAACGCCTGGCACTGCCGCTGCGGCACCACCAGGTAGCCCAGCGCCAGGCCCGGGTACAGGCTCTTGGAGAAGCTGCCGGCATACAGCACGCGGTCGTGGCCGTCGAGGCTCTTGAGCGCCGGCAGCGGCGCGCTCGCGTAGTGGTACTCGCCGTCGTAGTCGTCCTC
>NZ_JBIQNC010000326.1:0-3363 GCF_044462705.1 Xenophilus sp. | reverse complement strand
AGTTCCTCGGGTGCCCTGGCATGGCCTGCTCCGCGGCCTTCGGATCAGGGAAGGCTGTCGTGTTCCATGCGATGCGGACAGCGCGCGCCGCTCCATGAAAAACTGAAGCAGCCTGGGCGCCGCGCGGGCGGCACTGAAAAACTTTCACACCCGCCGCAACCATATTTCACGCACGCGGCGGAACCCCGCCCCTACAGTCCTGCTCCCGGCAGGCCCCGCAGCCGGCTGGGCCGTGCCTGTCAGCCAGGGCGCCGCCGGCGCCCGCGCCATTCCCACAACGACACACCAACAGGAGACGCGCCATGACCTGGCAGCAGATCTACGACCCGTTCGGCAACATGTTCATCTCCACCGCCCTCGCGGCGATCCCGGTGGTGGTGATGCTGGCCGCCCTGGGCTTCTTCCACATCAAGGCGCACATCGCGGCCGGCATGGGCCTGGTGGCGGCGCTGCTGGTGGCCATCTTCGCCTACGGCATGCCGGCCGACATGGCCGGCCGCGCGGCCCTGTTCGGCGGCTTCACCGGCCTGCTGCCCATCGGCTGGATCGTGCTGAACATCATCTTCCTGCACCAGCTCACCGAGCAGAACGGCAGCTTCGCCGTGCTGCAGGACTCGCTGTCGGGCATCACCGAGGACCGGCGCATCCAGCTCCTGCTGATCGCCTTCTGCTTCGGCGCCTTCTTCGAGGGCGCGGCCGGCTTCGGCACGCCGGTGGCGGTGACGGCGGCCATCCTGATCGGCCTGGGCTTCTCGCCGCTGGCGGCCTCGGGCCTGAGCCTGATCGCGAACACGGCGCCGGTGGCCTTCGGTGCGCTGGGCACGCCGGTGATCACCCTGGCCAAGGTGCACGGCTACGACCTGATGGAAGTGACGGCCATGATCGGCCGCCAGCTGCCCTTCTTCTCGCTGCTGGTGCCCTTCTGGCTGATCTGGGCCTTCGCCGGGCGCAAGGGCATGATGGAGATCTGGCCGGCCATCCTGGTCACCGGCGTGAGCTTCGCGGTGCCGCAGTACCTGGTGTCCAACTTCATCGGCCCCGAGCTGGTGGACATCATCGCCGCCATCGTCTCGATGATCTGCCTGGTCGCCTTCCTGCGCGTGTGGAAGCCGAAGAAGGTGTGGACCTCACCCTCGCTGCGCGGCCACGACCCGAGCGCCGCCGAAGCCAAGCCGCCGCAGCCCGTCACCCGCCACAGCACCCAGGCGCTGGTGGCCGCCTGGACGCCGTGGGTCATCCTGTCGGTGTTCGTCTTCGTCTGGGGCCTGCCCTCGGTCAAGACCTGGCTCAACGGCCTGTTCGCGCCTTCCTTCCCGATGGAAGGCCTGCACAACATGATCGAGAAGATGCCGCCCGTGGTGCCCACGCCGCACAAGGAAACGGCCGTCTACTCGCTGAACCTGCTGTCGGCCACCGGCACGGGCATCCTGGCGGCCGCCATCGTCGGCGCGCTGGTGATGAAGTACAACCCCGTGGCCATCGTGCGCACCTTCTTCAAGACGCTGTGGCTGGTGAAGTTCTCGCTGCTGACCATCGTGCTGATGCTGGCGCTGGGCACGCTCACCCGCTACTCGGGCACCGACACCACGCTGGGCCTGGCCTTCGCCAACACGGGCGTGCTGTATCCCTTCTTCGGCACGCTGATGGGCTGGCTGGGCGTGGCGCTCACCGGCTCCGACACCGCCTCCAACGTGCTGTTCGGCGGCATGCAGAAGGTGGCGGCCGAGCAGCTGCACCTGAGCCCCAACCTGATGGGCGCGGCCAACAGCTCGGGCGGCGTGATGGGCAAGATGATCGACGCGCAGTCGATCGTGGTCGCCTCCACCGCCACGCGCTGGTTCAACCACGAGGGCGACATCCTGCGCTACGTGTTCTTCCACTCCATCGCGCTGGCCTGCCTGGTCGGCCTGTACGTGACGATGCAGGCCTACGTCTGGCCGTTCACGCTGATGGTCGTGCATTGAACGGACAATTCGCCCCATGAGCGTCATCACCACCATCGAGGACCTGCGCGTGCTCGCCGAGCGGCGCGTGCCGCGCATGTTCTACGACTACGCCGACTCGGGTTCGTGGACGGAGGGCACCTACCGCGCCAACGAGGAGGACTTCCAGAAGATCAAGCTGCGCCAGCGCGTGGCGGTGAACATGGAGGGACGCACCACGGCGACCACGATGGCGGGCCAGGCAGCGGCGATGCCGGTGTCCATCGCGCCGGTGGGCCTGACGGGCATGCAGCACGCAGACGGCGAGATCCACGCCGCGCGCGCGGCCGAGAAGTTCGGCATCCCCTTCACGCTCTCGACCATGAGCATCTGCTCGATCGAGGACATCGCCGAGCACACGAAGGCGCCGTTCTGGTTCCAGCTCTACATGATGCGCGACCGCGAATCGATGGCCCGGATGATCGGCCGCGCGCGCGACGCCAACTGCAGCGCCCTGGTGCTCACGCTCGACCTGCAGGTGATCGGCCAGCGCCACAAGGACCTGAAGAACGGCCTGACGGCGCCGCCCAGGCCGACGCTGAAGAACATCCTCAACCTGATGACCAAGCCGCGCTGGTGCCTGGGCATGGCCGGCACGAAGCGGCGCACCTTCCGCAACCTGGTGGGCCACGTCAAGGGCGTCTCCGACATGAGCTCGCTGGCGGCCTGGACCAACGAGCAGTTCGACCCGCGCCTGTCGTGGGCCGACATCGAGTGGGTCAAGCGGCAGTGGGGCGGCAAGCTGATCCTCAAGGGCATCATGGTCGAGGAGGACGCGCGGCTGGCGGCCGAGGCGGGCGCGGACGCCATCGTGGTGAGCAACCACGGCGGGCGCCAGCTCGACGGCGCGCCCTCGAGCATCTCCGCGCTGCCGCCCATCGTCGACGCGGTGGGCGATCGGCTGGAGGTGTGGATGGACGGCGGCATCCGCAGCGGCCAGGACGTGCTCAAGGCCTGGGCGCTGGGCGCGCGCGGCACCATGATCGGCCGCGCCATGGCCTACGGCCTGGGCGCCATGGGCGAGGCCGGCGTCACCAAGGCGCTGCAGATCATCCACAAGGAGCTGGACGTGACGATGGCCTTCTGCGGGCACACGAACATCCAGAACGTGGATCGCTCGATCCTGCTGCCGGGGACGTATCCGACGGCCTGAAGCCGGGCTTTTGGGCTCTTGGCCTCGGGCTCAGTGCCGGCCCAGGCCCCGGTGAGGGGACGGTGGCGCTTCGGTGGAGCGGTCGGCGCGTTGCGCCGACTCCCCTGCGATGCTCGCGCGGCCGGGCCGGCGCAGAACTCGCTACGTTCACTTCGTTCACTGCGCTCAAACATCTGCGCCGAGTCAGATCACGAAGCATGCCTGTCCTGCGGCAGGCATGCAGCCCGG
>NZ_JBIQNC010000325.1:0-3435 GCF_044462705.1 Xenophilus sp. | reverse complement strand
GTCAATGGTGATCATAGATCCCCACACCCCGGATGTCGTTCCATGAAGTGGTCTGGTGGCAGAGATAGCACTGCTCAGGTTCCGCATTCCTGACACCCGCTATCGGCTTGGACATCATTCCGAAGTGCTCCTTGTAGTGGCTGAGCGGCGCGAGGTGGCACTGGCCGCACTCGGTGGAACTCGGCGGTGGATGCCGGTACTCGGCAATCGACCATGTGGTCGTGCCGTGGCATGTCGCGCAGTCGTTTCCGAAGACCTGGACGTGCGGGTCGGTGGTCTTGTGGCAGCTCGCACAGTCCAGCAGCGTCTCCTTGTAAGTCATGCCGTTGGCAAGCGAGAGGTTGCCCGGCAGCGCCTCGGGCCGGTGTGCCTTGAGGTGCGCGAGCAGCACCGCCCCCTCATGACCCTCCGGGGCCCGATCGAGCCATCGCACGATGATGTCGGTCAAAGCCGCATGGTCCATACCACGCAGGCTGCGGCCGGCGTCGTGTTCCTTGTGGCAGGCCACGCAGTTGTTCGAGCCGGCGATGTCGGCATGGAATGCCGTCGGTTGTCGCTGGACCAGGACGGTCTCGTTTGCATGGCAGGCCACGCAAGTCGCGTCCTCCACGCCCTTCACCGGCGTGTGGCACGCCGCACAGTCCTCTTTGAGAAACGCATGTGCGCTGGACAGGGGGCCCGGAGAGGCCATGTTCTGCCACGTCGCGGCGCGCTGCATTTGCGGAAGGTATGTCCACAGTGCGACTGCCGACACCGGCGCCAGGACCGCGAGCAGCGCGGCGAGGATCTTTCCCTTTCGACTCATCTGAACCACCGCAACCCGAAGTAGATGCCAGCCCAGATATGCAACGCCAGCAGAAGATAGAAGATGATCGAGAACGCGATGTGTGCCGACAGCCAGGCGTTGAACAGCCTGCGCACCCGCTCCTGGAACTGGATCGAGTACTGCAGATCGGCGGCGGCGGATGCCAGTGGCAGCAGTTCGGCGCTGGCCTTGGGCGTACCGGCAACGCCCGCTGTTGGTCCTTGCGCGTAGGCCCAGTACTGCCCATCCAGAAGGCGCCACAGCCCGTCGATCTGCGCCTTCTTCTCGCGGATGTTCTCCGCGACGTAGCGCAGGTAATGCTGGCCGATGAACCCAGTGAGCACGCTCAGCAGCATCGATGCCGTCAGCGCGACGCCGAGCGCACTCTGGAACTTGTGCCCGCTATGGAGGATGGCCAACAGCGCGCCTACCAAGCCGAAATAGACGTGCGCCT
Organism: Xenophilus sp.; assembly: GCF_044462705.1. Taxonomy (NCBI): domain Bacteria; kingdom Pseudomonadati; phylum Pseudomonadota; class Betaproteobacteria; order Burkholderiales; family Comamonadaceae; genus Xenophilus; species Xenophilus sp. The sequence continues at coordinate 2,176 of NZ_JBIQNC010000325.1, read as the reverse complement.
GCAGCAATGCGCCGAAGCCATGCTTCCTGGTGAATGCGCGGCGCAGCGTAGCGCTGCGCTTGATTACGGTGTAGGTGAGCGGGACGAGCATGAACGCCGCGCCTACGACGCCGAACACGCCACCCAGGAGGCTTCCGGCGAAGAAGGAAGAGCGGTGCACCAGGAAACCCAGCCACAGGACCACCAGCATCGAGAAGATGATCGTCGCGATGATGCGATCCTGGTTGCGCATCTACGCATCCACCGAGATATCGGCCGACGCTTTCGCCTGGCAGGCCAGGATCACGCCCGAGGAACGATCGAGTGGCGTCAGACCGTCGTCCACGTCCATGGTGACCTCGCCCGACAGCAGCTTGATCTTGCAGAGGCCGCAGTAACCCTGCCGGCAGGCATATTCGATCGGAACGCCGACCTCTTCGGCGGCCTCGAGAACGGTCTGGCCGGCCGCCAGCGGCGCCTTTTTTCCGGACCGCTCGAAGCTGCAGGTGACGGCCGTCGCCGTGTCGTCCGCCGACACCTCCAGGCCGGGAGGCACTGTCCTGGAGGGGCTCAGGGACAGCTCGGAATGAACCGACGCCAGGTCGATGCCCAGCTTGCCCAGTTCGTTGCGGACCGCGTCCATCATCACCGACGGACCGCACAAGTGGATGCGGCGCGAACGGATCTGCGGAATCTGCCCCAGCAGTTCGGCGGTGATGAACCCACGCGGGCCGGTCCATGCCGCCGATGACTCGTCGCTCAGCACGATGGACACATGCAGGTTCGGATGCCGGCGGGCGAGTTGGTTCAGCTCGTCGCGGAAGATCACGCTTTCCAGGTCCTTGCAGGCGTAGACCAGGTCGATCCGGCCGTTCCAGCTCTGGTCGGTCAGGTAGCGGATGGAACTCATCAGCGGCGTGATGCCGACGCCGCCGCCCAGGAACACGACACTGTCGGACTCGACGCCGCGGAAGGTGAAGCGGCCGTAGGGGCCGGACGCATCGAGGAGATCGCCTTCCTTCACCTGCTCGTGCAGGTAACCCGAGACGATGCCGCCGCTTTCGTGCTTGACCGTCAGGTCGCACCAGCCGTGGCAGCATGGCGATGAAGCGATCGAATACGAGCGCTTGACCTGGTTCCCGCCTGAATGCACCGAAAGCGTGAGGAACTGGCCGGGCTCGAACTCGAACGGCAGCGCACCCACGCCCTCCACTGGCGCCAGCCGAAACGTCTTGACCTTGGGCGTCTCCTGGAAGACGCGTGCGACCCGCAGCTTGCCCACCCAGCCGCCCATGGTGGACACGGGTGCGCGTGCCTGCGGCTCGCCCTCGGCCGGCACGCCCGGAGACACGGACGCCGCGGGGGCCGGCGCCACACCGGAACGAGGCGCAGCGGCGGGGGCCGGAGGCACCGGTGCCCCGGTGCGCAACGTGGCGAGGACCGCATTCGTGCGTCGGGTTCGCGCCACGTACATCCAGGCGGCCAGCAGCGCAAAGGCCAGCAGCAACGCCATCGTGAAGTAGTGGAAGCCCGACAGGCCGAAGACGCCGTGCGCCGGGGCCGTGGTCAGGGGATCGGTCAGGTTCATCTCGCGCCGGAACCACGCCAGCGCGATCCCCCGCGGCGCCTGTCCTTCGGCCAGTGCGCGGTAGGCCGACAAGCCGCTGTCGAATTCGCCCCAGGCCACGCGCATGCGGTCGGATGCTTCCTGCAGGCCGCCGTAGTCGTTGCGCTGGACCGCGTGCGACGCCTCCGACGACAGGGACGCCAATAGCTGGATCCCTTCGTGCATCCGGTGGTGGGCGAGCTGCTCAACGCTCGCGCGCCGCTCCGGCGGTAGATCCGGCAGCGCCATCAGCTGCGGATACAGCAGCTTGTTGAGGCGCCGATCCCGACCGCACTCGTCTCCGCGGCAGCCGCGCATCATGTCGTCCATCATGCCGCCCATGGAACCGGCCATCATGCCGCCCATGGAACCGGCCATCGATGCACCACTCGAAGCCGGCATGCTGGCAGTCGCGTCCGGGTGATGCGCGGCGTGATCGTCATCGCCCGCCGATGCGTCAGCCGGCGGTGTGGCGCTCATCGGCATGCCGTTCATCGAGCTGCTGCTTTGCGCCGGCATGCCATCGGCTGGCGCCGGCTGCGGTACCGCCATGCTTCCGGCCTTGTCCGGATGATGCGCGGCGTGATCGTC
>NZ_JBIQNC010000324.1:0-3465 GCF_044462705.1 Xenophilus sp. | reverse complement strand
CGCTCAGACAGCTGCGCCGAGTCAGATCACGAAGCATGCCTGTCCTGCGGCAGGCATGCAGCCCGGCCGCCCTGCGCTTCTCGGCGCTCCACAGGCGCGCCACCGCCCCCTCACCGGGGACTGGGCCTGCTCCCGGTCGATGGAACCGCCCTCGGCGCGCCCTCAGCGCACCGGATCTGCCGCCCCCCGCAGGTCGTCGTCGATGTGCGGGTCCGGCGGCAGCCGGCGCACGCGGCGCAGCGTGCGGCGGATCCAGTGCTCCAGGTCGTCCACGTAGGTGAACACGGCCGGCACCACCAGCAGGCTCAGCACCGTGGAGGTGATCAGCCCGCCGATCACGGCGGTGGCCATGGGCGAGCGGAAGCTCGCGTCCGCCGCACCCCAGCCCACCGCGATGGGCAGCATGCCGGCGCCCATCGCCAGCGTGGTCATGATGATCGGGCGGGCGCGCTTGTGGCAGGCGTCCAGCAGCGCCTCCCAGCGGCTCATGCCGTGCTCGCGGCGGGCGACGATGGCGTACTCCACCAGCAGGATGGAGTTCTTGGTCGCGATGCCCATCAGCATGATCAGGCCGATCAGCGAGGGCATCGAGAAGCTCTTGCCCGCCAGCAGCAGCCCGACGAAGGCGCCGCCCAGCGACAGCGGCAGCGCCGCCAGGATGGTGACCGGCTGCAGGAAGTCCTTGAACAGCAGCACCAGCACGATGTAGATGCACACGATGCCGGTGAGCATCGCCAGCCCGAAGCCGGTGAACAGCTCGGCCATCGCCTCGGCGTCGCCCACGTCGATGATGCGCACCGACGGCGGCAGGTTCTTCACCGCGGGCAGCTGGCGCACCGCCTCGGTCACGTCGTTCAGGCCGCGCGTGGACAGCTCGATCTCGAAGTTCATGTTGCGCGCGCGGTCGTAGCGGCTGATGACGGCGGGGCCGCCGGCGAGCTGCAGCGTGGCGACCTCGTCCAGCCGCACCGGCCCGTGCGCGCCGGGCACGGCCAGGCGGCCGAGCAGGGCGAGGTCCTGCCGCGCGCTGTCGGCCAGGCGCACCATGATCGGCACCTGCCGCTCGGCCAGGTTCAGCTTGGGCAGCTGGCTGTCGTAGTCGCCCATCGTCGCCACGCGCAGCGTGTCGGCGATGGCCGCGCTGGTCACGCCCAGGTCGGCGGCGCGGGCGAAGTCGGGCCGCACCACGATCTCGGGCCGCACCAGGCCGGCCAGCGAGGTCACGTTGCCGATGCCGGGGATGGTGCGCAGCTCGCGCTCCACGTCGGTGGCCGCCTGGCGCAGCGCCAGCGGGTCCTGGCCGGACAGGGCCAGCACGTACTTGTCGTTGGAGCCGCCCAGGCCCACGCCCCAGCGCACACCGGGCAGGTCGGCCAGCGCCTCGCGGATCTGCTGCTCGATCACCTGCTTCTTCGGCCGCGTGCCGCGCGGCGCCAGCTGCAGCGTCAGCGTGGCCTTGCGGGCCTCGACGAAGTTGCCCGAGAACGGGTCGGCGCCCGCGCTGCCGGCGCCGATGGCGGTGTAGATGTCGCCGACGTGGTCGATCTTCAGCAGCCGCTGGCGCACCTGCTCGGCGGTGGCGATGGTCTGCTCCAGCCGGGCGCCGGGCGGCAGCTCCACACGCACCTGGGTCTGGGCGTTGTCGTCTGGCGGAATGAAGCCGGAGGGCAGCAGCGGGATCAGCGCCAGCGAGACGAAGAAGAACAGCGTGGCGCCGATCATGGTGCGCCAGCGGTGCCGCAGGCAGGCCTGCACCCAGCGCATGTAGGTGGCGAGCCAGGTCGGCTCCTTCTCCTGCGCCACCAGCGGCTTGAGCATGTAGGCGGCCATCATGGGCGTGAGCATCCGCGCCACCACCAGCGAGGCGAACACCGCCAGCGACGCCGTCCAGCCGAACTGCTTGAAGAACTTGCCCACCACGCCGCTCATGAAGGCGGTGGGCAGGAACACCGCGATCAGCGTGAAGGTGGTGGCGATCACCGCCAGGCCGATCTCGTCGGCGGCCTCCATCGCGGCCTGGTAGGGCGATTTGCCCATGCGCAGGTGGCGCACGATGTTCTCGACCTCGACGATCGCGTCGTCCACCAGGATGCCGACCACCAGCGACAGCGCGAGCAGCGTGATGATGTTGATCGAGAAGCCCAGCAGGTACATGCCGATGAAGGCCGGGATCACCGACAGCGGCAGCGCCACCGCCGAGACGATGGTGGCGCGCCAGTCGCGCAGGAACAGCCACACCACCAGCACCGCGAGCAGCGCGCCCTCGTACAGCAGGTGCATCGAGGCGTCGTACTCCTCGGCCGCGATCTTCACGAAGTCCAGCGTGCGGGTGAGGTGGATGTGCGGGAAGTCCTTCTGCAGTTGCTGCAGCGCCTTCTCGACGCCGGCGCCCACCTCCACCTCGCTGGCGCCGCGGCTGCGCGCCACCTCGAAGCCCACCACCTGCTTGCCGTTGAGCAGGGCGGCGGCGCGCGGCTCGGCCACCGTGTCGTCGACGGTGGCGACGTCGGCCAGCGCGATGCGTCGGCCGTCCGACAGCGGGATCTGCATGCGCCGCAGCTCGTCGGCCGACTGCACGGTGGCGATGGTGCGCACCGGCTGCTCGGCGCCGCCCAGGTCGGTGCGTCCGCCGGCGCTTTCCTGCTGTACCTGGCGCAGTTGGCGCGAGACGTCGGCCGCGGTGGCGTTCAGCGCCAGCAGGCGCGCCGGATCCAGCGCCACGCGGATCTCGCGCGCGACGCCGCCCACCCGGTTGACCGCGCCGACGCCCGGCACCGCCATCAGGCGGCGCGCGATGGTGTCGTCGACGAACCACGAGAGGCCCTCGTCGTCCAGCCGGTCGGAGGCGATGGCGAAGGCCAGGATGGGCTGCGAGGCGAGGTCCAGCTTGGTGACGATCGGGTCACGCAGGTCGGCCGGCATGTCGGAACGCACGCGGCTGACGGCCGATCGCACGTCGTCCACCGCCTCCTGGATCGGCTTCTCCAGCACGAACTCGGCCGCGATGGTGGCCGAGCCGTCGGTCAGCGTGGAGGTGATGTGCTTGAGGCCCTGCAGCGTGGCGATCGAGTTCTCGATCTTGCGTGCCACGTCGTTCTCGAGCTGCGCCGGCGAAGCGCCGGGCAGCGCGGCGGTGACGATGACCACCGGCAGGTCCATGTCCGGGAAGTTCTGCACCTTCATGGCGCGGAACGAGAACAGGCCCGCCAGCGTCAGCAGCACGAAGATCATCACCGCCGGGATGGGGTTGCGGATGGACCAGGCCGAGACGTTCATCGCTGCTCCTTACTTGGGCGCGCCCTGCGGCGCCGGCGCGTCGACCACGCGCACCAGGTCGCCGTCGTTGAGGAAGCCGGCGCCCTGCACCACGATGCGCGCGTCGGCCGGCAGCTTCGAGGTGATCTCCACCCGGTCGCCGACGCGCCGGCCGGTCTCCACGCGGGTCTGCTGCACGCGGCCGTCGGG
>NZ_JBIQNC010000323.1:0-3468 GCF_044462705.1 Xenophilus sp. | reverse complement strand
TCGTGGATCGGCCAGATCGCCATCGGCACGCCGGGAAAGCGCACGCAGGTGGGCTCGGCCGTCTGCCGCGCCCGCAGGAAGGGCGAGCTGACGATGTGCGTGGGTTCGCCGGCCCAGCCGGCCGCCACCTGCCGCGCCTGGGCCGTGCCCAGCGGCGTCAGCGGCATGGCGACCAGGTCGCGCGTGGGCTGGCCGGCGTTGCCGGTGCTCTGGCCGTGGCGCACGAAAGTGACGCGCATCGCCGGCCCGTGCCGGGAAATCAGGCCCGCTCGGCCACCCAGCCCTGCACCGAGGCCAGGGCCTTCGGCAGGCCGGCCGCGTCGGTGCCGCCGGCCATCGCCATGTCGGGCTTGCCGCCGCCCTTGCCGCCCACTTGGCTGGCGACGAAGTTGACCAGCTCGCCGGCCTTGATCTTCGCCGTGTGGTCTGCCGTGACGCCGGCCGCGATCTGCACCTTGGCGCCATCGACGGCGGCCAGCACGATGGCGGCGCTCTTGAGCTTGTCCTTGAGCTTGTCCATCGTCTCGCGCAGCGTCTTCGCGTCGGCGCCTTCCAGCTTCGCGGCCAGCACCTTGATGCCCTTGACGTCGACCGCCTGCGAAACCAGCTCGTCGCCCTGGCTGGAGGCGAGCCGGCCCTTGAGCGTGCCGATCTCCTTTTCCAGCGCGCGCACCTGCTCCAGCACCTGCGCCAGGCGCGGCTGCACTTCGGCCGCCGGGGCCTTGAGCGTGGCGGCCACGCTGTGGACGGTGGCCTCCAGGCCCTGCACGTAGGCCAGCGCGTTGGCGCCGGTGATGGCCTCGACGCGGCGCACGCCGGCGGCCACGCCGCCCTCGCTCACGATCTTGAACAGGCCGATGTCGCCGGTGCGCTGCACGTGCGTGCCGCCGCACAGCTCGCGGCTGGTGCCGATGTCGAGCACGCGCACGGTGTCGCCGTACTTCTCGCCGAAGAGCATCATGGCGCCGGTCTTCTGCGCGTCGTCCATGGACATCACGCGCGCCTGGGTGGGCGCGTTGGCGAGGATCTCGGCGTTCACGCGCTGCTCGATCTCGGCGATCTGCGCCGGCGTGACGGGCGCGTTGTGCGCGAAGTCGAAGCGCGTCTTGTCGGCATCGACCAGCGAGCCCTTCTGCTGCACGTGGCCGCCCAGCACCTCGCGCAGCGCCTTGTGCATCAGGTGGGTGACCGAGTGGTTGCGCATGGTGGCGGCGCGGCGCGCGCCGTCCACCGCGGCCTTCACCGCGTCGCCCACCTTCAGCGTGCCCTGCTGCATCGTGCCGTGGTGGCCGTGCACGTCGGCCTTGATCTTCTGGGTGTCCTCCACGCCGAAGGCGACGCCCTCGGCGCAGATCACGCCCTGGTCGCCCACCTGGCCGCCGCTCTCGGCATAGAAGGGCGTGGTGTCGAGCACGACGATGCCGGACTGGCCTTCGGCCAGCGCATCGACCGCGGCGCCCTCGTGGTAGAGCGCGACGACCTTCGCCGCCTCCTCCAGGTGCTCGTAGCCGGTGAAGACGCTGGCGCCTCCGCCGTACTCGACAGCGCGCTCCATCTTGAACTTGCCGGCTGCGCGGCCGGCGGCCTTCTGCTTCTCCATCGCGGCGTCGAAGCCGGCCTCGTCCACCGTCACGCCGCGCTCGCGGCACACGTCCTGCGTCAGGTCGAGCGGGAAGCCGTAGGTGTCGTGCAGCTTGAAGGCGACGTCGCCGGGCAGCGTGGTCTTGCCGCCGTCCAGCGCGGCGTCGAGGATCTCCATGCCGTTGGCCAGCGTCTCGTAGAAGCGCTCTTCCTCGGCCTTGAGCGTGTCGGCGATGTGCTTCGCCTCGGCCTGCAGCTTCGGGTAGGCCGCGCCCATCAGCGCCACCAGGTCGGGCACCAGCTTGTGGAAGAAGGGCTTCTTGCGGCCCAGCTTGTAGCCGTGGCGGATCGCGCGGCGGATGATGCGCCGCTGCACATAGCCGCGGCCCTCGTTGCTCGGGATCACGCCGTCGCTGACCAGGAAGGAGGTGGCGCGGATGTGGTCGGCGATGACCTTGAGCGAGGGGTTCGCCAGGTCGGCGCAGCCCGTCTCGCGCGCGGCGGCCTTGATCAGCGCGTCGAAGATGTCGATCTCGTAGTTGCTGTGCACGTGCTGCAGGATCGCCGCCAGGCGCTCCAGGCCCATGCCGGTGTCGACGCAGGGCGCGGGCAGCTTCACCACGCTGCCGTCCTCCTTCATGTCGAACTGCATGAACACGTGGTTCCAGATCTCGATGAAGCGGTCGCCGTCCTCGTCGGGGCTGCCCGGCGGGCCGCCGGGGATGTGCGGGCCGTGGTCGTAGAAGATCTCCGAGCAGGGGCCGCAGGGGCCGGTGTCGGCCATCATCCAGAAGTTGTCGCTCTTGTACTTGCCGCCCTTGTTGTCGCCGATACGGATGACGCGCTCGGGCGGCAGGCCGATCTCCTTGGTCCAGATGTCGTAGGCCTCGTCGTCCTCGTGGTAGACGGTGGCCAGCAGCTTCTCGGGCGGCAGCTTGTAGACCTTCGTCAGCAGCTCCCAGCCCCAGGTGATCGACTCGCGCTTGAAGTAGTCGCCGAAGCTCCAGTTGCCCAGCATCTCGAAGAAGGTGTGGTGCCGCGCGGTGTAGCCCACGTTCTCCAGGTCGTTGTGCTTGCCGCCGGCGCGCAGGCAGGCCTGCACCGAGGCGGCGCGCACGTAGGGCCGCTTGTCGGTGCCGAGGAACACGTCCTTGAACTGCACCATGCCCGAGTTGGTGAACATCAGCGTCGGGTCGTTGCCCGGCACCAGCGGGCTCGACGCCACGACCGTGTGGCCCTTGGATTCGAAGAAATCGAGGAAGGTCTTGCGGATGTCCGCGACCGTGAACGTGGGCTGGCTCATGAGGGCAGGAGAAGGAGGCGGGACGCCGGCCGCCGGGTCCGTTCTGGAGGCGCTCGCTGGCCTGGCCCCGGGGCGTCGGACGGGCGCCGGCTGGGGCGCTAACCGCTTGATTCGATTGAACATTCGATTATAGGCGGCGGGCGGCGTCAGGGCCCGTCCAGCGGGCGGCGCAGCAGCACCTCGTGCCGTGCCGGATGCGGCGGCAGCCAGGAGCGCACCAGCACGAACTCGCGCACCGGCCAGGCGATGGGCGGCTCCACCGGCGGCGCGGCCGATTCCCAGGCGTCGCGTGCCAGCGTCAGGTGCGGCTGCCAGCCGGCCGGCGCGGCGAGGCCCAGCGCCGCCGCGATGCGGCGGTGCAGCCGCGCCAGCGCCTCGGACGGCGCAGGCCGCAGCACGGCCACGCCGTTGCGCGTCCAGACTTCCGCGCGGTCCAGGTGTAGTTCGAAGGGCTCCATCCGCACGTCCTGCAGCGCGGTGCGCAGGCGGCCGAACGCAGACTCGTCCTGCGGCCCGAGATGCGCCAGCGGCAGGTGCAGGCGGTGCGCCCGCGGCTGCCGCCTTGCGGCGGGCCGGGTCCACCA